>NZ_DAMDQC010000058.1:0-25291 GCF_032082325.1 Pantoea sp. CTOTU50773
CCAGCCTGAAAGTGCCAGCGATTGCCGGACGCGCCATGCAGGCGTTGGGTCAGATCAAAGATGCGATGGTCTTCCCGTTCAACCTGCCAGCAATTATCGAGCTGGGTAACGCCACCGGCTTCGACTTCATGCTGACGGACCAGGGTAACCTGGGTCACGAGAAGTTAACCGCCGCGCGTAACCAGCTGTTTGGCATGATTGCCCAGCATCCGGATACGCTGGTGGGCGTGCGTCCAAACGGTATGGAAGATACGCCACAGTACAAACTGATCATCGATCAGGAAAAAGCGCAGGCGTTGGGTGTGTCGCTGTCTGACATCAACACCACGCTGGGCGCGGGCTGGGGTGGTTCGTACGTCAATGACTTCATCGACCGTGGTCGTGTGAAGAAAGTGTACGTCATGGGCCAGGCTGACTCGCGTATGTTGCCAGATGACATCAGCAAATGGTGTGTGCGTAACAGCTCCGGCACTATGGTTCCGTTCTCAGCCTTCTCTTCGGCGAAGTGGCAGTACGGTTCACCACGTCTGGAACGTTACAACGGCTTACCGTCGATGGAGATTCTGGGTCAGGCTGCACCAGGCAAGAGCTCCGGCGATGCTATGAACCTGATGGAAGAGCTGGCGGGCAAACTGCCTGCGGGTATCGGCTATGACTGGACCGGTATGTCTTACCAGGAACGTCTGTCCGGTAACCAGGCCCCTGCCCTGTACGCCATCTCGCTGATTGTGGTGTTCCTGTGTCTGGCGGCATTGTATGAGAGCTGGTCGATTCCGTTCTCGGTGATGCTGGTGGTGCCGCTGGGTGTGGTCGGTGCATTGATCTTCACCACCCTGCGCGGACTCAGTAACGACGTCTACTTCGTGGTGGGACTGCTGACAACCATTGGCTTGTCGGCGAAGAACGCCATCCTGATCGTTGAATTCGCCAAGGATTTGATGGAGAAGGAAGGGAAAGGTTTGGTGGAATCAACACTGGAAGCAGCACGTATGCGTCTGCGTCCAATTCTGATGACCTCACTGGCCTTTATCCTCGGTGTTCTGCCGCTGGCCATCAGTACCGGTGCCGGTTCCGGCGCACAGAACGCCGTAGGTACTGGCGTAATGGGCGGCATGGTAACCGCAACCGCGTTGGCAATCTTCTTCGTACCGGTGTTCTTCGTGGTGGTACGTCGCCGCTTTGGTAAAAACAAAGCGGAGATTGAGCAAGGCCATCCGGTCGAGCACAAACACTAAGTTGTCACCTATTGAAAAGGCCGCGCAAGCGGCCTTTTTTATTGCCTGAACACCGCCCTTCACCCGACCGTTCAATACCCTTACTGCGATCGCGGTTGCAATCAATTCTCAGCAGGTTCATACTATTGTTATATTATAACATTACATGAGAGTGCAGTTATGAAAGCCAATATCCATCCTCATTACCGTCCCGTGGTGTTCCACGACACCTCTGTCGATGAGTATTTCAAAATCGGTTCCACCATTAAAACCGAACGCACCATTGAGTTCGAAGGTGAAGTGCTGCCATACGTGACGCTGGATGTCTCGTCTAAATCCCACGTCCACTACACCGGCAAGCAAAAAGATCTCACCAAAGAAGGCAGCGCCGCACGCTTCAACAAGCGTTTCGGCAGCTTCCTGACGCGCGGCAATTAATCAGGAGTTAACGCATGCAGGTTTTAAGTTCATTACGGTCTGCCAAGACCCGTCACAAAGATTGCAAAGTCGTGCGTCGTAAAGGTCGCATTTACGTGATCTGCAAAACAAATCCGCGCTTTAAGGCGGTTCAGGGAAGAAAAAAGAAAAGGTAGGAAAGTGTCGTGATAATTGGCCGGGATGCTCCCCGGCCTTTTTTTTACTTCATGCTCTGCAACATGATATCGACGTTGTGCTTGAATGCAGCAACATAGGTCGCAGCAGGACCGTTCGCCTCGGACAACGCTTCAGGATAGAGTTCACCACCTGGCTGTGCGCCGGTTTCGCTGGCAATCTGTTTCACCAAACGCGGATCGGTCTGATTCTCCATGAAGTAAGTCTTGATGTGCTCAGCCTTCAGCTGCTTGATAATCGATGCCACATCGCTGGCACTGGCTTCGGCTTCCGTGGAGAAACCGACTGGCGCCAGGAAACTCACACCGTAACGCTGGCCAAAGTAACCAAAGGCATCATGGCTGGTCAGCACTTTACGCTTGCTTTTCGGCACTGCAGCAAACTCCGTTTTTGCCCAGCTATCCAGTTTTTCCAACTGCTGAATGTAGCTTTCACCGCTCTTGCGGATATCCGCCGCATCTTCCGGGTCGGCTTTAATCAGCGCATTCATCACGTTGGTGGCATAAATCACGCCATTGTGCATGCTATTCCACGCGTGTGGGTCAGTCACGGTTTTGCCGTCTTCTTCCATTTTTCGTGTGTTGACGCCGTTGGAGGCGACCACAATCGTGCCTTTATACCCGGAGGCGCTGATCAGGCGATCCATCCACCCTTCCATCCCCAAACCACTCACAAATACCACATTGGCTTTAGCCAATGCCTGGCTATCCTGTGGCGTTGGTTCGAAGGTATGAGGATCGCCGTTAGGCTGCACCAGCGACTTCACGTTAACGTGATCGCCGCCCACCTGCTTAACGATATCCGCCAGCACGGTGAAACTCGCTACCACATCCACGGTTTTCGCCATGGTCAGTGGGCTAATCAACATGGCGCCAATCGCCAGACTCAACGGTAACTTCTTCATTCGTATCCCCTAATTGTATAGTTATCGACGGCGCAGCAGGCCGCCACACGGTCCTGTTAAAACAGAAAGCAAAAACAGTACGGCCGCACTCAGCACCACCGCAGGTCCGGCTGGCAGTGAGAAGTGCCAGGAAAGAATTAAACCTACCAGCGCGGCGATCATCGCCAGCAGCATGGCGATGCCGAGCATGCAGGCGAGATGGCGACTCCAGAAACGCGCGCTGGTCGCCGGTAACATCATCAATCCCACCGACATCAACGTGCCGAGCACCTGAAAACCCGCAACCAGATTCAGCACCACCAACATCAGGAAAATGCCGTGCACGATCGGCGCGCTCCACTTGCCTTGCGCACGCAGGAAATCCGGATCGAACGCATCGATCACCAGCGGACGAAAAATCACTGCCAGCATCATTAAAGTGAACGCCGCAATGCCGCCCACCAGCAGGATGGCCGCGTTATCGACGGCCAGCAGTGAACCGAACAGCACGTGCAGCAGATCGACGCTCGATCCACGCAATGACACCAGCGTCACGCCCAGCGCCAGCGAGCCGAGATAAAAGCCAGAGAAACTGGCGTCCTCTTTTAAGGGGGTGTACCGACTGACGGCACCAGAAAGCAGCGCAACGGCTAACCCCGCAATCAACCCGCCGATGCCCATCGCCACCAGCGATAAGCCGGAAACCAGATAGCCAATCGCCGCGCCAGGTAGCACCGCGTGGGAGAGCGCATCGCCCACCAGACTCATACGGCGCAGTGAAAGGAATACACCCAGCGGCGTGGCGCTCAGCGCTAATGCCACACAAGCCACTAATGCACGGCGCATAAAACCAAATTCGATAAACGGTTGAATCAATGTCACGAAGCCACCCTGCGCAGCAGTGGAGTTTGAGCGGAGTCAGCATCATCAAGTGACAACACATCTTTGAAGTAACGCGCGACCAGTGGTCGATCGTGCAACACGACTAATAAGGTGGTGCCCGCCTGCTGCTGCTGCTCGAGGATTGACATCAACAGCGTGACGGTTTGCGTATCGATGCCATTAAAGGGTTCATCCAGCAGCCAGACTTTACTTTGCTGCAGCATCAGGCGCGCAAACAGCACCCGTTGCAACTGACCGCCGGAAAGCATTGAAGGCTGCGCATCGGCGAAATCACGCATCTGCACGGCATCCAGTGCGGCATCGATCTCCTGTCGCATCGCACGATTGATGCCACCAAACCAGCCGCAGCGCGGCCAGCATCCCATCGCAACCAGCTCATAAACGGTAAGCGGGAAACGGGTTTCTAACTCACTACGCTGCGGTAACCAGCCAAGCGCCTTAGGCGAAATTTTTAATTCGCAAGTCCCTGCAATCGGCGGCAACAGACCGGCGATGGTTTTCAGTAGCGTGGATTTTCCGGTGCCGTTCGCGCCGATTAATGCCGTCATGCTGCCTGCCGCCAGTTCTCCGGTAACTATCGGCGTCACCGCTTGTCCCTGATAGCCGCCCTGCAAGCGGTTGAAATGCATCATTTCTGCATTCCCCAATAGATAGCCAGCGCCAGGAACCCGATAAGCAGCAGCGCGACCAGCAGGCGGCCGCTAAGTGAGAGGAGTAAACCACTGTGATTCATGGAGGGAGACCCAAAACGTTATAACATAACAATTATACTACCTGATTTTCCCCGCGCGATACCCGAGAGAAAGTGTTTCAAAAGTTAACCATTTGGCGCTTACTCTGTGGCTATCACTGGATCTGAATCGATTGAGCGATAAATCCCATCGCAACGATTACGTATTCTGCACAGAGTTAACTTGCAATATTTGGCCAGAACCCCAATGATAGATTCATCCTCCTTTTTTACCGGAAGCGAAATGCAGTCTATTATTCATTGTGATATTGCTGTGGATGAGGACGATTGCGAGAAGTTGCAGGCTATTATCCAGGGGAATATTCTCAAAATAGCCGAAGCCCTGGCAGGTGATTTACAGTGGTATTCTCAAAACGCGCAATTAGTTCCCGACAGTTTTAAGATTATTTCCATTCAACCGCACGATAACAATCGATTTAAAATGCTTTACGATTTTAAGTGGGATTTATTTAATCCTTGCCTGGATTTAAACGAAACATCTACCCAGCATGAAGAGATTTTGTTCCAGATAGTACCGGGCGCACTGGTGTTTTCAGTGATAGACAATACCCGCCCCTCGCCAGCCGACGAATTGTAATATTTAGTAATCGAGGTGAGCAAAGCTAATGAATGTGGATTATATTTAAAAAGTCGCTGAATTCTTAATATTCGTGATCGCTTCCTGATAGCTTTTCCAAATCTCGCCGCGCTGCGGTCACTGTGCAAGCTCTGGAGGGGAAAAAGATGGACGAATACTCACCAAAACGGCATGATATTGCCCAGCTTAAATTCCTGTGTGAGAACCTGTTTGACGAAAGTATGGCGACACTGACTGACAGCCATCACGGCTGGGTGAATG
The DNA here is from genome assembly GCF_032082325.1 of Pantoea sp. CTOTU50773. Classification (NCBI taxonomy): domain Bacteria; kingdom Pseudomonadati; phylum Pseudomonadota; class Gammaproteobacteria; order Enterobacterales; family Erwiniaceae; genus Pantoea; species Pantoea sp. CTOTU50773. Next base: position 5,202 of record NZ_DAMDQC010000058.1, read on the forward strand.
ACCCTACTGCGGAAAGCAATTTACAGCTCAACGATTTGATTGAGCATATCGCGTCTTTCACGATGAATTACAAAATTAAGCACGTTGAAGATGAAGCGCTGATTACGCAAATCGATGAATATCTTGACGATACCTTTATGCTGTTTAGCAGTTATGGAATCAATACTCAGGATCTTCAACGGTGGCAACGTTCAGCAAGACGCTTATTTAATCTGTTTGCCGAAGAGTGCGCTTTTCTCCAACAACCCAGCCATTCCTTTTAGCATCAGAGTGAGACCGGTTTATTTATGAGCAACCAAGCCTTAACCAAAACAGACTATTTGATGCGACTGCGTCGTTGTCGCTCAATTGACACCCTTGAACGGGTGATTGAAAAAAACAAGTACGAATTATCTGACAACGAACTCGCGGTATTTTATTCTGCGGCCGACCATCGTCTCGCTGAACTGACGATGAATAAGCTTTACGACAAAGTACCGGTTTCTGTCTGGAAGTTCGTCCGCTAACTATTTTTACCCGCTGTTCGTTACGCCATCTTTTCCCTTCAGGGAATGATTCACAGGCAAAGGAGTGCCAGCGTTTCGCTGTGTACTGATTTCTTGAGGATTTTTTCGGGGAGTAGAAATGGTGGAGGCCCTGCCAGCTACATCCCGGCACACGCGTCGCCTGCTGCGGCTGCTTCCTTCCGGACCTGACCGAGTTCACAAGTTAGCGTTGCGGGAGAACCAACAGGGCCCCCATTGACGAGCTCTCTTTCGAAAGCGCAGGCATTATCAAGTAACCCCCTGGCAATTGCAAGCGCAGGCCGGGTGACCGTTGTTTTCTTGAACAGTTCGCCAGTAAAACCCTGATTCTCGCCCTCCCGGCATGTTAAAGTCTCCCTTTATTCGCTGAATCCGGTGCGTGTATGAATGACACAAGCAATTTCTCCGAGCGCGTCTGGCAAATCATTGCCGCGATCCCCAGAGGCAAAGTCACCACTTACGGCGATATCGCCCTGCTTGCCGGTTCACCGCGCGCAGCCCGACAAGTCGGCGGCGTATTACGTCGCTTACCCGAGGGCAGCAAATTACCGTGGTTCCGCGTCATCAATCGCCATGGCCGCATTTCTCTGCAGGGCGATGATCTCTTCCGCCAGCGCGATGCGCTGGAAGCCGAAGGCATCGAAGTCAGTGATGCCGGTGAGATTGAATTAGAGAAGTATCGCTGGGAGTACTAAGCGCAGCCATGCTGAAGTACGGGCGGGCAACACTGTGCAGGAAAGCTTCCCCGCCAAAGATGAAAGTAACGAGCAATCTGGGACAATCCGCCGATGCCACTCCACAAATTCGCGCCCATGCTGAGGTACGGGCAGTCAACACTGTGAAGTAAAACATCCCCGCCAAAAAAGATGAAAGCGACGAGCAATCTGGAACAATCCGCCGATGTCATTCCACAAATTCGCACCCATGCTGAGGTGCGGGTAGGCAACACTGCGGAGTAAAGCGTCACACGCCAGGGATGGCGTGTGCCGAGCGATCAGGGACGAGACAGCGACTTTACGCAACAGTGTTGCCTACCCGCACACTCCCCCGCCCTGTTTTTAAGCGTAAACTCCCCGCCCCTGCTTTTATCACATACTCGTCGGCGCAGGCACCGAAGCAGAAGGCACCACCTGCGTTGGCGACGTTGACGGCACCGTTGTCGCAGCGCCTGGCGTGGTCTGCATCGCCATATTGGTCACAGGTACCAACAGCAGTTCCGCTTTCGTACCGCCCTGATTGATCACCGGCTTCACAGTATCGGTAATGAACGCCAGTTTGCCATCAATAGCGATAGCCGCACTCAACAGAATCCGCGCATTCGGCTGAATATCGGCCGGGTTAAACGGCAGAACAAACTGGAATGGCGCCTGTTTCCCTTCGGTGCGCACCACATGCTGCGCCAGCACTTTAGATGGTGCATCGGCCAGTGAAGCGTCAGACAGCGTAACGGTCAGCACCGCATCCGGCGGCAACGCAATGCGCTGACGAATGTACACCGAACCACTAACATTAGGCTGCGTAATCGCAGCCTGCTGCCCCGCAACGGCGGAGCCCAGCGTTGGGGTGGCTACCGGCTTACTGTGATCGGCACAGCCAGCCAATGCTGCCGCCAGCGTCACACCGCTAATAACATGCCAGAGTTTCATCGATGTCGTCTCCTTATGAACACTATGATTGTCGGCGGACAAATTGTTGGGTAGCTTTTCAACCGCCGAATGCCCTTAATTCTGGCACAAAAAACCGGATTGCGCCCAAAAGCACTGCCAGCTCGCTGAAATCACGGCAAAATCATTGACGGAAACTGGTCGGATCTTTCACACTGACGCGCTTGCCCCTCAGAGGAATCTGCTATGAGCCAGGCACTGCAAAACCTGCTTAATTTACTCGATCTCGAAAAACTCGAAGAAGGCCTATTTCGCGGCCAAAGTGAAGATCTCGGCCTGCGCCAGGTGTTTGGCGGCCAGGTCGTCGGTCAGGCGTTATACGCAGCAAAACAAACCGTGCCGGAAGAGCGCATCATCCACTCGTTCCACAGCTACTTCCTGCGTCCTGGTGATAGCGAAAAAGCCATCATTTACGATGTCGAAACCCTGCGCGATGGCAAAAGCTTCAGCGCGCGTCGTGTCAGCGCGGTGCAAAATGGTCACCCCATTTTCTACATGACAGCCTCATTCCAGGCACCCGAAAGCGGATTTGAGCACCAGAACACTATGCCTCAAGTACCGGGGCCGGATAACCTCCCCTCGGAGCAGGATCTGGCACAAAAACTGGCAGCCCATTTGCCGCTCAAACTCAAAGAAAAGTTTCTCGCTGAACGTCCACTGGATATCCGGCCGGTGCAAATCCATAACCCGCTCAAGGGCCGTGTTGATGAGCCGATGCGCCAGGTGTGGATTCGTGCCAACGGTAAGCTGCCGGACGATCGCCGCATTCATCAATACCTGCTGGGTTACGCCTCGGATCTCAACTTCCTGCCCGTGGCGCTCCAACCGCACGGTAAAGGCTTTTTGGAACCTGACATGCAGGTTGCGACGATTGACCACTCCATGTGGTTCCACCGCCCGTTCGACCTCTCAGAGTGGTTGCTATACAGCGTAGTGAGCACCTCAGCTTCAGGTGCACGTGGGTTTGTACGTGGGGAGTTCTACACGCAGGATGGGACACTGGTCGCAACCACCGTTCAGGAAGGCGTCATGCGCCAACGCGACGCATAAAAAAAGGGGCGATATTATCGCCCCCTCGTCTTTTTATAATTTTAGCGCACTGCTCTTCTACCGCTCATTTCTTACTGGTTGTAAGCGTTCTCGCCGTGGCTGTTCACATCCAGACCTTCACGTTCCTGATCTTCTGGAACACGCAGGCCAACGATCATATCCGCCAGTTTGAAGCCGATGAAGGCGACAACACCTGACCAGACAATGGTCACGCCGCAGCTGAACAGCTGAACCCAAACCTGATGGCCCATGGTCACGCCTTCTGCGTAGCCCACGCCGCCCAGTGAAGAGGAGGCGAACACACCGGTCAGAATACAACCCAGGATACCGCACACGCCGTGCACACCGAACACATCACACGGGTCATCCACACGCAGCCATTTCTTCAGGGTGGTCACACCCCAGATACCTGCCAGACCACCGGCCAGACCGATAATCAGCGCACCGCCGACACCGACATAACCACAAGCCGGGGTGATAGCAACCAAACCGGCGATAAAGCCAGAACACGCACCCAGCAGAGAAGGTTTGCCACGCATTGCCCACTCACCGAACACCCATGACAGCACCGCACCTGCAGTCGCCACAACAGTATTCAGGAAAGCCAATGCTGCGATTTCGTTAGCTGAAGAAGCAGAACCGGCGTTGAAACCGAACCAGCCCACATACAGAATCGCAGTACCGGTGAAGACCATTGGCAGGTTGTGCGGCTTGAACGCTTCTTTACCGAAGCCAGCACGTTTGCCCACCAGATAAGCACCCACCAGACCCGCAACGGCTGCGTTGATATGAACAACGGTACCGCCAGCGAAGTCCAGCGCGCCGTCTTGCGCCAGCAGACCGCCAGCCCACACCATGTGTGCGATTGGCAGATAAGAGAGCGTCAACCAGACCACCACAAAAATCAGTACTGCTGAGAAGCGAATACGTTCAGCAATCGCGCCCACAATCAGGCCCACGGTGATACAGGCGAAGGAAGCCTGGAACGCGACGTGAATATACTGATAGAAGCTGCCCATCACTGCTTTCAGCTCGATATTTTTCAGCATCGCCCACTGGAAGTTACCGAAGAAGGCGTTGCCCTCGCTGAAGGCCAGTGAATAACCGTAAATCACCCACAGCACGCAGACTAATGCGAAGGTCACGGCAACCTGGGTCAGCATCGACAGGACGTTTTTACCGCGAATCAAACCGCCGTAAAACAGGGCGATGCCCGGAATCGTCATAAACAGTACCAGAGCGGTACAGATCATCATAAAGGCGTTATCCGCTTTGTCCGCAACGGCAGGTGCTGCCGCCATGGCCAGAGACGGTAACAGTGCCAGGCTGGTGAGGCCCAACTTAGTCATCATTTTATTCATTTCTTTCCATCCCATCACAATTCAGAGCCCCAGTTACAGTGCTGCTTCGTCGGTCTCGCCGGTACGAATACGAATAACGCGCTGCAGTTCTGCGACGAAGATTTTGCCGTCGCCAATTTTGCCGGTGTAAGCGGCTTTGCTGATGACATCCACCACTTCATCGAGTTGATCGTCCGCAATCGCGATATCAATTTTAACTTTTGGCAGGAAGTTCACGCTGTACTCGGCACCGCGATAAAGCTCTGCGTGACCTTTCTGGCGACCAAACCCCTTCACTTCGGTAACAGTCAGTCCCTGAATGCCAATGGAGGATAAAGCTTCACGCACGTCCTCCAGCTTAAATGGTTTGATTACCACGGTAACCAGCTTCATACGTTCCCCTCCAGATAATAAATTGAGTGAGTCTCGCGGACACGAGGAGATATAAGCAAACGCTGTGCCATAAATGAAAAAAGGTGAGCAGTCAGTGGCCTGGACGCGCTGTATCGCGCTTCGTTATGTGATGGGTGGCTCAGTTTGGAAACAGGACAAAAGAAAGGTGTTGCAATATTGCACCCCTTTGGTGCTTTCAGCCTCAAAGGAGTGCATCAATACAGAACAATCCGATAAATCTGCGCAAAAAAGGTGCAATTCACCCTTCTGCTTGTGCGGGGATGCTCGCCGCGAGTTCATCACCCGCCTGCTGTAGCTGATACATCTGCCAGTAACGACCCTGTTGAGCCAGCAACTGTGCATGCGTGCCACGCTCGGCAACCTTACCACGGTGCAATACCAGAATCTGATCCGCTTCGGTGATGGTAGAAAGGCGGTGTGCAATCACCACCAGTGTGCTGTGCTGGCGTAGTGCACGCAGCGCATGCTGAATCGCCTGCTCGGTGCCGGAATCGATATTGGCGGTCGCTTCGTCAAGAATCAAAATCTGTGGCAGCGAAACCAGCACCCGCGCCAGCGCCAGTAACTGTTTTTGCCCGACCGACAAATTGTTGCCCTGCTCGCCCAATCGCGTGTGGATGCCCTCCGACATCGAGCGAGCCAGCGGCGCGAGCTGCACCTTTTCCAGTGCCTGCCACACCTGCTCTTCCGGGATATCACGCCCGAGCCGCACGTTGGCTAACAAGGTATCTGCCAGCACCACCGGATCTTGCTGCACCATCGCGACGCTTTGCCGCAACGCTTCATGCGACAACTGCGGTAAGGGACGACCATCCAGCTCGATGCTACCGCGTGTCACCGGGTAATATCCCATCAGTAAATTCGCCAGCGTACTTTTGCCACTGCCTGTATGCCCCACCAGCGCCACAAACCCACGCACCGGAACCTACAGACTAATGTGGCTCAGCACATCCCGATCATCGCGGTAGGCAAAACTGACATCGTGCAAGGCAATGCGCCCAGAAGCCAACGGCTGGTTATCGCCACCGTAGCCCTGCTGTGTGGCATCCATCAGTTCAAAAATACGCTCGCCGGAAACCACCGCCTGTTGCAGCATCGATTGCTGCGTGGTGAGCTCTATCAACGGTTCATTCAGGCGTCCCAGATAGGTGATAAAGGCGTACAGCACGCCGACCTCAAACACCCCGGGCGTGGCAAAGCTGAACAGCATCAGCAGCCCACAGAGGATCATCGCCGAAAACAGACTCAACAGCGGACGCAACAAGAAACCGTCCAGTCGCAGAGTTTCCATGCGCGCCAGATAGTGTGAGCGGCTGGCCTCGCCCATGCGTTCACCAAAGCGCGCCTGCTGGCGAAACTGCTGGATCACGCTCATGCCGTTGATCACTTCATTGAAACCATTATTGATATCCGCCAGATAGCTACGCACACGACGTGCAATCGGCGTGCTGTAACGCTGATAAATCAGCATCACCGTGAGTACCAGCGGGAAGATGACAATCGCCACCAGCGCCATGCGCCAGTCGAGCGAGAACATCGCCACCAGCATTGCGCCAATCAGTGCCGCACTGCGCAGCACGGTGGCTACCACCGTGACGTAGAGATCTTTAATCACTTCAGTATCGTTGGTGACGCGCGAGATAATCTGCCCCACCGGCTGGGTATCAAAGGCGCTAAGCGGCTGACGCAGTGCCGCGTTCATCACGTCCACGCGCAACTGCTGCACCACACCAATCGCCGCGCGATTAAACAGCAGCGCCTGGAAATAGTGCAAACCCGCAGCCAGCAGTTGCAGCAAAATAAAGCACACCAGCAGCCCGATGGCGATGCCCCAAGGCATCTGGTGTTTCGCCACCAGATTATCAATGAAGTAGCTCACCAGCACCGGACCGGTGACTTCTGCCGCCGCCGCAATCCAGAGCATGCCAACCGCCAGCCACAGCGATTTGCGCCAGGGTTTGCCGTATGACAGCAGGCGTTTCAGGGTTGGCCACAAACGTTGCGATTTAGCCATGATTCGCCTCCTCTGTGGCTTCGTCTTCATCCAGCGCCGCTTCGAGTTGCTGATAGCGGTACATATCGCGATACCATCCCTCTTTCGCTAGCAGGCTGTCATGATCGCCGCGCTGAGTCACCGCACCTTGTTGCAGCACCAGAATTTCACTGGCCTCGGTCAACGCCGATAAACGATGCGCACTGATGATCAATGTGCGGCCTTTGCCCCACTGCCGCAGGTTGTGCAGGATTTCATGCTCTGTGCGACCGTCCACCGCGGATAGTGCATCGTCGAGGATCAGGATTTCCGCATTCAGCAACAGCGCGCGGGCAATGGCTATACGCTGTTTTTGACCGCCGGAAAGCATCACACCGCGCTCACCCACTTCGGTGTCATAGCCCTGCGGCAGACGCAGAATGTCATCGTGTACACAGGCCATGCGCGCCACACGCTCAATTTCTTCCTGAGACGCATTCGGACGCCCCAGTGCCAGGTTATTGGCCACGGTATCGGAGAACAAAAATGGCGTCTGGCTCACCACCGCCAGCCGACTGCGCCAGCTATCAAGTCGCAGCTGCGTGAGCGGCAGGTTATGGTAGCGAATGTCACCCTGGTCGATGTCGAAATGACGTTGAATCAGACTCAACAGCGTGCTTTTACCACAGCCGGTTGGACCGCACAGCCCCAACATTTGCCCCGGTTTCAGTTGAAAATTAACATGGCTCAGCGCCGCGCCTGCGTTGGCGGGATAATGGAATTCACGAATGGCGACCTGTAAATCTCCGGCGTCGGCGGGCAGGACTTTCTGCCCATCCTCCACCGCCGGCGCTTCCGCCAACAGCGCGCGAATGCGACTCCATGCCGCGCTCCCGCGTTCAACGATATTGATCATCCATGCCAGCGCCAGCATCGGCCAAATCATCAGCCCGAGATACATAACGAAGCTGGTGAGCTGACCCAGCGTCAAACTACCGTGCCACACCATCCAGCCACCACCGGCAATCGCCAACAGGTTAGAGAAACCCACGGCGATATAGATGATGGGATCAAAGCGTGCATCAACCCGCGCTACATGCAGGTTCTTTTTACCCGTATCGCGGGCAATGTCTGCAAACTGCTGGGATTGATGATCTTCCAGACCAAACGCTTTGATCATGCGGATGCTGGTGAGGCTCTCCTGCGTTTGATCGTTCAGGCTGGAGAAGGCGGCCTGCGCCACTTTAAAGCGCTGGTGCAGACGCGAACCATCTTTCTGAATGGCAATCGCCATCAGCGGCATCGGGATCAGCGCCAGCAGCGTCAATTCCCAGCTGATTTGCACGCTCATCACTACCAGCACCACTAAGCCCATCACCAGCGAATCCACCAGCGTCAGGACGCCCTCACCGGCGGCAAACACCACGCGATCCACATCATTGGTGGCGCGTGCAATCAAATCACCAGTGCGATGGCGCAAGTAGAACGCCGGATGCTGGCGACTCAGCTGGCGATAGAAATCTTCGCGTAGTTCAACCGCGAGCTGGTAGGACGCACCGAACAGCAGCACGCGCCAGACATAGCGCAGCAGATAGACGATGACTGCCGTCACCAGCATCACGCCGATCCACATGAAAATTTTGCCGCTGCTTAAAGTGTGTTGCGTCACGCCATCAACAATCACGCCGACCACATGCGGCGGCAGCAGTTGCAATAACGCAATTACAATCAGCAAGCTGACGGCACCCAGATATCGCCGCCACTCGCGCAGGAAATACCAACTTAATTGGCTGAATAATCGCACAAGACGCTCTCTTTCTGTGCCCGTTCAGGGCGCTACCGGCAACGCGGTGGTGTATTTAATCTCTTCCATGGCGAAACTGGAGGTCACATCAATCAGGCCTGGCACGCCATTCACCAGACGTTTATAAAATGCATCGTAACTTTTCATATCGGCCACCTGGATGCGCAGCAGATAATCGTACTCTCCGGCCATGCGATAGAATGCCATCACTTCAGGCATCTGCTGTACCACGGCAACAAATTGCTGAAACCAGTCGCTGCTGTGCTGTTGTGTTTTGACAAACATGAAAGCGGTGAGAGAAAGGCCCATCTTCTCCCCATCCAGCAAAGCCACGCGCGCACGAATAATGCCATCATCTTCCAGCTTTTTCAGGCGTTTCCAGCACGGCGTGGTAGTGAGATTCACCGCATCCGCCAAGGCCTGCAGTGATAACGTGCAATCCTGTTGCAGTATCGCCAGCAAAGTGCGGTCAGTTTTATCTAGCATTCGGCGCTCCGGGAGAAAAATTTTCTCTTATTCGGGCATTATACCCGGATTAAAGCAACCTTATTTTCCTGCCAGTGCCTTACACTGTGCACAATAATGATTACGGATTCGTCACATGCAAACGCCCTGGGTTCGCCACGCCATCAATGAAATTAACGCCGATTTTCAACGCTCTGCGGATACGCATCTTATTCGCTTTGCGCTGGAGGATTTTCCGGGCATCCGCTTTTACCTCAAAGATGAAAGCACCCATCCGAGTGGCAGCCTGAAGCATCGCCTGGCGCGGTCGCTGTTCCTGTATGGGTTGGCCAATGGCTGGATCCGCGAAAATACGCCTATCATTGAGGCGTCATCCGGTAGCACGGCGGTGTCAGAAGCCTATTTTGCGCGTTTGTTGGGTCTGCCATTTATTGCCGTGATGCCCGCCAGTACGGCGAAACGCAAAATTGAAATGATCCGTTTTTACGGCGGCGAGTGCCATTTCGTTGCCGATCCTTGTCAGCTGTATAGCGAATCGGAACGTCTGGCGCGTGAACTCAACGGTCATTTTATGGATCAGTTCACCTATGCCGAGCGCGCGACTGACTGGCGCGGCAACAACAACATCGCAGAAAGTATTTTCCGTCAGATGGCGCATGAGCCTTTCCCGGTGCCGCATACCGTGGTGATGAGCGCGGGAACCGGCGGGACTTCGGCCACACTGGGCCGCTATATCCGTTATCAGGGGCACGATACGCGTCTGCTGGTGGTGGATCCGCAGCACTCCGTGTTCTTTGATTTCTGGCATAGTCGTGACAGCGCGCTGCGCAGCGATCGCGGCAGCATGATTGAAGGCATCGGACGTCCGCGCGTGGAGCCGTCGTTTTTACCGGATGTGATCGACGAAATGATCAAAGTACCCGATGGCGCGACAGTGGCTGCGATGCTTCATCTGGAGAAAATTCTGGGTCGTCGCCCTGGCGCTTCAACCGGCACCAACTTCTGGGGCATGCTGCAGGTGGCGAAACGCATGCGGGAAAATGGCGAGCAAGGTTCGCTGGTGACACTACTGTGCGACAGTGGTGAGCGTTATCCGGACACCTATTACAACCCGGAGTGGGTCGCGCAGCATATCGGGGATATTCAGCCGTGGCTGCGTGAGCTTTACCCTAAATAATTCGAATTGCAGGAAGGCGGCAAACGAGAGCATCCCGATGAGCTTACTGGAGTAAGTGATTCGGGTAAACGAGTGCAGCCAACGCACCTGCAATTCGAAGTATGACGGGTATGCAATAAAAAACCGGACATCCTGTCCGGTTCACTGTAAGCCTCAGCATTCGGGGGAATAATCGAGGTGTGGTGTGCTCATCCAGTGATTTAAGTAATGAGACACCGCCTGTGTCTCGCAATGTCCAATAATCGGCAAATGCGGCAGCGACGATTTCAATTGATGCATGGCGTTGCCCATGATGAACCCGCTGCCAACGCGCTCCAGCATTTCGCGATCATTCATCGCATCACCAAACGCCATACAATCCGCCATTGATAGCGACAGATGCTGGCACAGATGCGCCAGCGCCGCGCCTTTGTGGCAGTCCAGCGGCAGAACTTCCAGACAATCCCATGCGGAAAAACAGATATTGGCGCGCTCACCCAGGGCTTGCTGCAACTCTACTTTTAACGCCTGCAGCATCTCATGCGGCGCAATAAAGCAAATTTTGGTCACCTCATGCGCCGACATCTGACGCAAATCGCGCAGCTGATAATGGAAGCCGCTCATCACGTGTGCTTCCAATGCTCCCAGCAACGGTTTATCGGTGAACCAGCCCTCATCGTTGAAGATATGAATCGATGCCGGCGTTTGCCAATGCGTGTGGATCACCTCTTCGGCTACAGAAGAGGACAGATCACAGCCAAACAGCTGCTGACCCTCCAGATCGTGAATGCGTGTGCCATTACCGGTGATCAACCAGGCCGGCAGGGTGAGCTGTTCACGTACCACCTGCACATCCATCAGATGGCGGCCCGTGGCAAAGGCAATGGTGATATCGCGCTGATGCAAGGCATGCAGGGTGTCGATGGTTTGATTCCCTAACCGATGCGTCGGCAGTAACAACGTGCCATCCATATCAAATGCCGCGAGGCGAGCCATGCAATGTCTCCTGTCTGAGTGAGGAATCTACTATCGCCTGGTAATTACGGAACTAATAGTGAATACTTTCAGGAAACTGTTCCGGGTTTAGCCATGCGCCAACTTCATCGGGTTAATCAATTTCAGCGCCTGTGGCAACTCAGCCAGGGCGAGCCTCTGCGTTTGAGTGTTGCTGCCATGGCCCAACACTGTTTTTGCAGTGAGCGCCACGTACGTACCTTATTACGCCAGTGGCAGGATGCAGGCTGGCTGCACTGGCGCGGCGAATCCGGCCGCGGAAAACAAGGCGAACTGACATTTCTGATCTCACCTGAACAACTTCGCCAACAGCTGCTAACCCAGCAACTGGAAGCAGGCGAAGCGATACAAGCGTTGCAAGTATTGGATCTTCATCCTGAGCGGCTGGTGAAAATGCTGCGACCGCTGATGGGCGGCCAATGGCAGAATCAGGCACCGGTACTGCGTATTCCCTATTATCGCGCGATGGAGCCGCTGCGGCCGCTGCGTCTGACCGGAAGGGCTGAGCAGCACCTGGTGCGGCAAATTTTCTCTGGCCTGACGCGCTTTAATGGCGACGATGTAGAAGGTGATCTTGCGCATCACTGGCAACATGATGGCAGCGGCTGTGACTGGTATTTCTGGTTACGACCTCAGCTCAGCTGGCACAACGATGAGCCAATTCAAGCTGCGCAGCTGGTTGCTCAGTTACAGCAGATTATGCAAACCGTGCGCGGCAGCCGCCTGCTGGCCTCTATCGAACGCATCGAGGCGCCACATCCGCTGGCTCTGCGTATTCAATTGCGTCAGAGCGACTACTGGCTGCCGCAGCGTCTGGCACATCAATACTGCCTGCTGCCACATCCTGATGCAGTGGATATAGGCAGTGGCCCCTGGAAGCTGACCCATTTCACTGATGAGCTGGTTCGCCTGGAAAGTCATGCCCGCTGGCATCTGCAACGATCGCTGATTCAGCTGGTGGAATACTGGATTACTCCACAGCTGTTTGCCCATGGTCTCGGCACCAGCTGTCGCCACCCGGTGCAAATCGCCATTGGTGATCCTGACGAGCTGGACGCATTGCGCCCGGTCGATCACAGCATCAGCCTCGGCTTCTGTTATCTGGCACCGCGCATTTCCGCCAGTTTCACTGCTGCTCAGGCAACAACACTGATTGCATTAATACAACACAGTGGCGTGATTCAGCAGTTACCGTTGGATGAAGGCTTGATCACCGCGAGCAAGGAGTTGCTGCCCGGTTGGCCCGTTCCCTCTGCCGGGATGACCACCGTCAAGCTGCCCGAAAAACTCACACTGCACTACCATCTTCCTATCGAACTGCATGTGATGGCGCAGGCGCTGGTGCCTTTGCTGGCCCATCAGGGCTGCAAATTAACCTGCGTTTTTCATGATGTGAAAAACTGGCGTGACGATATCGACCTGAGCGATGCCGATGTGGTGATGGGTGACCGGTTAATTGGCGATGCGCCGCTGTTTACCCTGGTGAACTGGCTGGAGAACGATCCCGTATGGACTCCCTTACGTGCCCCGGTACTACAAGCGCCACTCATCGCTATCGCCCATCAGCCCGACCCAGAGCAACGCGCGGCATTAACACAGCAATTGTTCCAGCAGCTGATGGGTGACGGACATCTGTTGCCGCTGTTTAACTATCGCTATCAGGTGTTTGCCCCGCCCGGCGTTGAAGGCATCCAGCTCAATACATTGGGCTGGTTTGATTTCACCCGCGCCTGGATCCCACCGCCCGCAACCGCAGGGACTGTTCAGCCCGCGCCCGAGCCAGTACCATAGACGCACTGATTTTTGGGGAAATTGAGATGAAACGAGCCGTTGTCGTATTCAGTGGCGGACAAGATTCCACCACCTGCTTGATTCAGGCACTGCAGCAGTATGATGAAGTGCACTGTGTCACCTTCGATTATGGTCAGCGCCATCGCGAAGAGATTGAAGTCGCGGCAGAACTGGCGCACAAACTGGGTGCGCGTGCACACAAAGTATTGGATGTAACGCTGCTCAATGAGCTGGCAGTCAGCAGCCTGACGCGCGATAACATTCCAGTGCCCACTTACGATCCTGACGCCAGCGGGTTGCCGAGCACTTTTGTGCCGGGCCGCAATATTCTGTTCCTGACCTTAGCCTCTATCTACGCCTATCAGGTGGAAGCCGAGGCGGTGATTACCGGTGTCTGCGAAACAGATTTCTCCGGCTACCCTGATTGCCGCGATGAGTTCGTTAAAGCGCTCAACAATGCCGTGAGTCTCGGTATGGCGCGCAACGTTCGCTTCGAAACGCCACTGATGTGGCTGAATAAAGCGGAAACCTGGGCGCTGGCCGATTACTGGCAACAGTTGCCACTGGTGCGGGCGGAAACCCTGACCTGTTATAACGGTGTGAAAGGCGATGGCTGTGGTGAATGCGCGGCTTGCCATCTGCGCGCGCGCGGGTTGGCGGATTATCAGGCTAATGCTTCAGCCGTCATGGCAGCGATGAAACAAAAAAGCGGCCTTAACTGATTGCGCTAAATCGGAGGCTCGCAGTGATTGCGCGGCCTGGCTGGTTGGGAGGGTTTAGCTGATTCGCTAGCAGGAAATAATTGAGCTGCTTCGCTAGCAGGAACTGTTTGAGCGTCTTCGTTCGCTGCAACTCATTGGGCTACTTAACTAGCTGGAACTTATTAAGCGGCTTCGCTGGCTGGAACTTATTAAGCGGTTTAGCTGGCTGGCGTTTCTGACGCCAGCTCGCTCCGCTGTTAATGGCTTTCAACCATCAATGCCGACAAACGGTCGCGCAGCTCCCCTTCCATCGGTACCGCTTTTTGCGTACGCAAATCGATGCAGACGAAAGTTAACGCGGCGTCTGCCACCACGGTGTTATCACCCGCCAGCAGCACGCGCTGCGAAATAATGCCGCTTTTGCCATTCAACTGTGACACTTCGCTCTCAATATGTAATACGTCGCCCAGCACCGCCGGACGACGATAGTTAATATTGATATTGACCACCACAAACGCCAGCTTCTGATCCATCAGCCAGTGAAAAGCATCGACATCCTCCAGCCATTGCCAGCGCGCCTCTTCCAGAAACTCGAGATAACGTGCGTTGTTCACATGCTGATAAACGTCCAGATGATAGCCGCGTACTTTGATTGTGGTTTGCATTGTTACTCCTGTTCAGACTGTGAATGCCAACTGGTATGACCTGTTGAGCATAGCACAGTCTGATTGGGTGCTTTATCAATCCTTCAAAGTCGCGACCCGCCTCACAGTTTCAGGCGATCGCTGTTACGTTCGACCAGCGCATTGCCGATACCCGGTATTTCCTTAAGCTGCTCGATGGCGGTAAACGGACCATATTGCTCGCGGTAACTGACAATCGCCTGAGCTTTCTTCAGGCCGATGCCATTCATTGCGGCTGCGAGCTGTTCAGCGCTGGCTTGATTGATGCTGACCTGTCCCTCTTGCGGCGAGGATACTTGCGTCGCCTGCGTTTCGCTGGGGCTTTCGGCCGCGGACAGTCCGGTGGTATAGAGTGCGCCACCCAGCGCCAGCGTGATACATAGATCGCGAAAAGTTGATTTCACCATGCTGTGTTTCTCCTTGTGTTTGACAGCCACAGCAGAGTGTCACAGCGTGTTTTCAGGCTCAAAAGGGCAATTCCAGAAATGGAAAAGGCCGCAGAAGCGGCCTTTGAGTGTTGCAGCGGATTCACATTTTTTGTGAGGCTTACTGGTTTTGTGCAGCCGCGCCGTATTTGATTTTCGCGTCTTTGCGCAGGTTTTCCAGCAGCGCTTCAAACGCAATCTGTGCGTTATTCTGCGTCACGCCTTTCACCATCTCATCAATCTGCGCCTGCGGCATATTACCCGGGCTGACTTTATCCAGTGCGACCAGCACCACGTTGCCCTGCATATCTTCGCTCACGCCCCAGGACGGTTTGTTGTCCGCGGGTTGTGGCAAGTTAAAGGCAGACTGCGCAACCGGATCCTGTGCATTACGATCAAAGGATTTGCTGGCGCTCAGGGTCAAGCCTGCCGCTTTCAGCGCATCTTCTTTACCGGCTTTCAGATCAACCAGCAGCTTATCGGCCTGCGCTTTAGCCTGCTGTGTGGCTTTGTCATGCTTCAGCGTGTCGGCAATCTGCGCTTTCACCTGGTCCAGCGGTTTCACGGCTTCAGGCTTGTGCTCACTGATGCGCAGCACGAATGCACGATCGCCATCGACGCTGATGATGTCAGAGTTATTACCCGGCGCACCGTTTTGGCCCACCAGTCCACCGTTGAAGATCGCCTGCTTGACCTGATCGAAATCGAGTTCAGCCGGAACATTATCACGCGTGATCCAGCCGGTTTCCGTGACTTTCAGACCGGAAGCCTGTGCCGCACCCGCCAACGACTCGTTGTCATTGCTGGCCGCTTCACTGACTTTCTGCTGCAGCTTGTAAAAGGCGTCGACTGCTTTTTCCTGCTTCACCTTGTCAGCAACGGCGTCATGGATCTCAGCCAGCGGCTTAATCTGCTCGGCCTGGATATCATCCAGACGTACCACCAGGAAACCGACTGAAGATTTGATCACGCCAGACAGTTGGCCTTTCTGCGTCAGGTTGGCATTTTTCAGCTCATCCGGCGTGGTACCCGGCTCCAGCCAACCCATATCGCCGCCTTTGCGTGCCGAAATTGGGTCAATGGATTTGCTTTTTGCCAGCGTAGCGAAGTCTTCACCCTTCTTCAGCGCTTCCAGAACGGCATTGGCATCCGCTTCAGTTTTGGTCTGAATCACGCTGTAGCGATTGCGCTGCGGCTGTGAGTAGTCAGCTTTGTGTTGATCGAACCAACTCTGAATGTCCGCTTCGCTCACGGTTTCCTGCATGCTGGCAGCATCCATTTTGATGTAGCTGACGCGGAACTGCTCAGGTGCCATGAAGCTGTTCTGATGCTGCTGGTAATACTGATTGATCTCATCATCACTGGCCGTTTGTTTCGCTGCCAGCGCGTTAACATCAATCACCGCCTGACGAATTTCACGCTGCTGCGAGACCAGGTCTACCAGCTTGCTGGTTTCACCTTTCAGCATGAAATCGGTATTAGCGATCGCATTGATCAACTGCTGAGTGGCCAACTGCTTACGCAGCGCCGCCGCGTACTGATCCGGCGTAAAGCCCATCTGAGTGATTAAGCCGTTATATTTCGCGTTATCAAACTTGCCGTTAGTCTGGAAAGCTTTTTGATTGAAGATCGCCTGCTTGATCTGATCATCGCTAATGCCAATCTTCAGATCTTTGATGTATTGATCAAGCAACGCCTGATCAATCAGCTGAGACAGCGCCTGCTGACGCATCTGCTGCATGTAACCTTCGTTGCTGGCCAGCTGCGAGAATTGATCGCCCAGCATCTGCTGCTGACGATTACGCTCGTTGTTAAAGCCCTGCTCAAGCTCTGCACGGCTAATTTCATGGCCATTAACTTTGGCGGCATAATCGCTGCCACCGCCGATCAGGTAGTTGCCCACCCCGGTCAGTACGAAAGACAGGATGATCAATCCCAGAATGATCTTGAGCACGACATGATTCGACGCCGCGCGTAAATTGTCCATCATGGTATGACAACACTCCGCTGTAGTGTGAATGTAAAGCTCTGACACGATGTCATCATCGTGCAACTGCTGTTCAGGCTGGCAGTTGGCAACCATGCGGAGACAATAGCCTGTGGCCATCGCCGCGCATCAAGAATAAAAAAGGCACATCAAAAATGATGTGCCCGTATGTTACATGAGAACGGCTTTTTCGTCCTCAATCCATAGAAGAAAATGCTTCAATGGATGTGTCAGCGGTCATTAATTGACTGAGTCTTTCAGTGCTTTACCTGCACGGAAGCCCGGAACTTTACCAGCCGGGATGGTGATCTCTTTACCGGTTTGCGGGTTACGGCCTGTACGAGCAGCACGCTCACGTACAGAGAAGGTACCGAAACCAACCAGTGCCACTTCATCACCGCCTTTCAGCGCGTCAGAAACGGAGCCCATGAATGCATCTAACACACGTCCCGCTGCTGCTTTAGAAATGTCAGCGTCTGCAGCAATTTTGTCGATCAACTGTGACTTATTCACTCTATTCATCCCCTCTTTTATTATTCACATCGCACCCGCGCTTCCCGCCCGGTGCGAACGCGCAGCCAGTTATATCAAGCCTGTGGAGCTGAAACAACGGTATTCATCTTAATCGTTGATTCAACAGCCCCCTAAATTAGCGGCACAAAAAAAAGCTGGCAAGCACCATTTGGCCTGCCAGCTTCGCTTTTTAACGGTTTTTGCCGTTAATCACTATTTTGCCGTCGCAACCTGCATGCCGTAAGGCGCATTTTCCAGTGCCAGGTTCAGCACTTCTTCAATACGCTTCACAGGATGGATGGTCAGATCGGCAATCACGTTCTGTGGAATCTCTTCCAGATCGCGCTTATTTTCATCCGGGATTAACACGGTTTTGATGCCACCGCGATGCGCGGCCAGCAGCTTCTCTTTCAGACCACCAATTGGCAGCACCTGACCGCGCAGAGTGATCTCACCTGTCATCGCCACACCAGCGCGCACCGGATTCCCGGTCAGACAAGAAACCAGCGCCGTACACATGGCTATACCAGCACTTGGACCATCTTTCGGCGTTGCCCCTTCCGGCACGTGCACGTGGATGTCACGTTTCTCATGGAAATCCCCGTTGATGCCGAGCTTCTCTGCACGTGCGCGAACCACTGTCAGCGCAGCCTGGATAGACTCCTGCATCACTTCACCCAGTGAGCCGGTGTAAGTCAGTTTGCCTTTACCCGGTACACAGGCGGTTTCAATGGTCAGCAAATCGCCCCCCACTTCCGTCCATGCCAGACCGGTGACCTGACCTACGCGGTTTTCAGTGTCCGCTCGACCATAATCAAAGCGCTGCACGCCCAGGAAGTCGTGAAGGTTTTCACCATTAATCTTGATGCTCTTCTTACTTTTGTCCATCAGCAGCGTTTTTACTGCTTTACGGCACAGCTTGGAGAGTTCACGTTCCAGACTACGCACGCCCGCTTCACGGGTGTAGTAACGAATAATGCCGATGATGGCGCTATCGTCAACACTGATCTCTTTTTCTTTCAGTGCATTACGCTCAATCTGTTTCGGCAGTAAGTGCTGTTTGGCGATATTCAGTTTTTCATCTTCGGTATAACCCGAGAGACGAATCACTTCCATACGATCCAGCAGCGGTGCCGGGATGTTCATGGAGTTGGAGGTCGCCACAAACATCACATCGGAGAGATCGTAATCCACTTCCAGATAGTGATCGTTGAACGCAATGTTCTGCTCTGGATCCAGCACTTCCAGCAGTGCCGAAGCCGGATCGCCACGCATATCGGACGACATCTTATCGATCTCATCCAGCAGGAACAGCGGGTTCTTCACGCCAACTTTCGCCATTTTCTGGATCAGTTTGCCCGGCATAGAACCGATGTAAGTACGGCGATGCCCACGGATTTCCGCTTCATCACGTACACCGCCCAACGCCATACGCACATATTTACGGCCGGTGGCTTTCGCGATCGACTGACCCAGCGAGGTTTTACCCACGCCTGGCGGTCCGACGAGGCACAGAATTGGGCCCTTAATTTTGCTAACGCGACTCTGCACCGCAAGATACTCAAGAATGCGGTCTTTCACGCGTTCCAGACCGTAATGATCGGTATCCAGCGTTTCCTGCGCCTTCAGCAGGTCTTTTTTCACTTTGCTGCGCGCGACCCACGGAACCTGAACCATCCAGTCGATATAACCGCGTACCACGGTGGCTTCTGCAGACATCGGCGACATCATTTTCAGCTTCTGCAGTTCTGCTTCGGCTTTTTCGCGCGCTTCAGTCGGCATTTTTGCCGCTTCAATTTTACGTTTCAGCGCTTCGTATTCGTCCGGCGCATCATCCATTTCGCCCAGCTCTTTCTGAATGGCTTTCATTTGCTCATTCAGATAGTACTCACGCTGGCTTTTCTCCATCTGCTTTTTCACGCGATTGCGAATGCGCTTCTCAACCTGCAGCAGATCGATTTCCGATTCCATCATCGCCATCAGATATTCAAGACGTTCATTGATGTCGGACATTTCCAGCACTGACTGCTTATCAGCCAGCTTCAGCGGCATATGCGCTGCCACGGTGTCGGCGAGACGCGCCGCATCGTCGATGCTGTTCAGTGAGGTCAAAACCTCAGGAGGAATTTTTTTATTCAGTTTGATGTAGCCTTCAAACTGATTAATCGCCGTACGCACCAGCACTTCCTGCTCACGCTCTTCAATTTCTGGCGAGATCAGGTATTCGGCCTGGGCAACAAAATGGTCGCCATTATCAGCCAGTGTGGTGATGTGCGCACGCTGCAAGCCTTCAACCAGCACTTTCACCGTGCCATCGGGCAGCTTGAGCATCTGCAATACGGAAGCGACGGTCCCTACAGAGAAGAGATCGTTAATACCAGGTTCATCCGTTGAAGCCTCTTTCTGGGCAACCAGCATGATCTTCTTGTCATGATCCATTGCGGCTTCGAGGCAACGAATCGATTTTTCCCGACCAACAAACAACGGAATTACCATGTGCGGATAAACCACCACGTCGCGCAAAGGCAACACGGGGATTTCAATGCGTTCAGAACGCTCAGGATTCATAGAGCTCTCTCTTAGTTTA
>NZ_DAMDQC010000059.1:0-24871 GCF_032082325.1 Pantoea sp. CTOTU50773
GGTGCAGGCCGAGGTGCCAACCATCACGCTGATTTCCGCGTCACAAACCGGTAATGCTCGTCGTCTGGCAGAACAGCTGCGCGATGATCTGCTGGCCGCCAAATTAAGCGTTAATCTGGTGAACGCCGGTGACTACAAGTTTAAGCAAATCGGTCAGGAGAAATTGCTGGTCGTGGTCACTTCGACGCAAGGTGAAGGTGAGCCACCGGAAGAAGCCGTGGCGCTGCACAAATTCCTGCTGTCGAAGAAGGCGCCGAAATTTGCGTCTGGCTCCGCGTTTGCGGTGTTCGGCCTCGGCGATACCTCTTACGAATTCTTCAGCAAAGCTGGTAAAGACTTTGATGAGCGTCTGGCGGAACTGGGCGCAGAACGTCTGCTGGATCGTGTTGATGCCGATGTGGAGTACAAAGAGCAGGCTACGGCCTGGCGTCAACAGTTGACCGAGATTCTAAAAGCACGCGTGCCGAGTGAATCCTCAGTGGCCGCGGCTGTGACGGCTTCTGGCGTGGTGAACGATATCCACAGCAGCCCTTACACCAAAGAAGCGCCGCTGACCGCCAGTTTTGCCGCTAATCAAAAAATCACCGGTCGTGATTCGGATAAAGATGTTCGCCATATCGAAATCGATCTGGGCGATTCTGGTCTGCGCTATCAGCCCGGCGATGCGCTGGGCGTGTGGTTTGAAAACGACGCGGAACTGGTACATGAACTGTTGCAACTGGTGTGGCTGAAGGGCGATGAGCCGGTTGATGTTAACGGTGAAAACCTGCCGCTCGCAGAAGCCTTGCAAAAGCATTATGAGTTGACGGTGAACACGCCGCAGATCGTTGAACAGTATGCTGCGCTGTCACGCAATGATGCGCTGCTGGCGCTGTCGGGTGATAAGCCGAAATTACAGAGCTATGCGCAGAGCTTCCCGATTGTCGATATGGTGCGTCAGGCACCGACTGAACTCAATGCAGAACAGCTCACTGGCCTGTTGCGTCCTTTAACACCGCGCCTCTATTCGATTGCTTCATCGCAAGCGGAAACGGATACCGAAGTACATATTACTGTCGGTGCGGTGCGTTATGAGATTGATGGTCGTCAGCGCGGCGGCGGTGCGTCAACCTGGCTGGCGGATCGCATCGAAGAAGACGGCGACATCCGCGTGTTTATCGAACACAACGACAACTTCCGCTTGCCGGCTAACCCGGAAACGCCAGTGATCATGGTCGGCCCAGGCACCGGTATCGCGCCGTTCCGCTCCTTTATGCAGCAGCGTGATAACGATGGCGCAGGCGGTAAAAACTGGCTGTTCTTTGGTAATCCGCACTTCACCGATGATTTCCTCTATCAGGTGGAATGGCAGAAATACGTCAAAGACGGCTTGCTGACCAACATTGATTTAGCGTGGTCACGTGACCAGGCTGAGAAAATATACGTACAAGATAAAATCCGCGCCAAAGGGGCGGAAGTGTGGCGCTGGATTGAAGAAGGCGCGCACCTTTACGTCTGCGGCGACGCTAATCGCATGGCGAAAGACGTTGAGCAGGCATTACTGGATGTGGTGGTCGAACACGGCGGCATGGATCGTGAAACGGCTGACGAATTTTTAAGTGAGCTGCGCATTGAGCGCCGTTATCAGCGAGACGTTTACTAATGAGCGAAAAACATCCTGGACCGCTGGTCGTTGAAGGCAAGCTGACCGACGCCGAGCGTCTGAAAAAACAGAGTAACTACCTGCGCGGCACCATTCTCGAGGATCTCGATGATGGCCTGACCGGCGGCTTCAGTGGCGATAATTTCCTGTTGATCCGTTTCCACGGCATGTACCAGCAGGACGACCGCGATATTCGTGCGGAGCGTGCGGCGCAGAAACTTGAGCCGCGCCACGCGATGATGCTGCGTTGCCGTCTGCCGGGCGGGATTATCACGCCAACGCAATGGCTGGCGATTGATAAGTTTGCGACCGATAAAACCATTTATGGCAGCATCCGTCTGACTAACCGTCAGACCTTCCAGTTCCACGGCATTCTGAAAAAGAACGTGAAGCCGACGCACCAAATGCTGCATGAAGTGGGTCTCGACGCGCTGGCCACCGCCAACGACGTGAACCGTAACGTGTTGTGCACTTCGAATCCAGTCGAGTCGGAACTGCATCAGGAAGCCTACGAGTGGGCGAAAAAGCTCTCCGAGCACCTGCTGCCGCAAACCCGCGCATACGCTGAGATTTGGTGGGATAAAGAGAAGGTTGCCACAACGGATAAAGAACCAATTCTGGGCGAAACCTATCTGCCGCGTAAGTTCAAAACTACCGTGGTGGTGCCACCGCATAACGATGTCGACCTGCATGCGAATGACCTGAACTTTATCGCCATTGCGGAGAACGGCAAGCTGATTGGCTTTAACCTGTTGGTTGGCGGTGGGTTGTCGATCGACCACGGTAATAAAGCGACTTATGCGCGTACTGCGAGTGAGTTTGGCTTCCTGCCGGTAGAGAAGATCCTTGATGTGGCGGCTGCGGTAGTAACTACGCAGCGTGACTGGGGTAACCGTACCGATCGTAAAAACGCCAAAACCAAATACACGCTGGAGCGTGTTGGCGTCGAAACCTTTAAAGCGGAAGTAGAAAAGCGTGCTGGCCTGACGTTTGAACCGATTCGTCCTTATGCGTTCACGACCCGTGGCGATCGCGTGGGCTGGGTGAAAGGCATTGATAAGAAATGGCACCTGACGCTGTTTATTGAAAACGGCCGTCTGCTGGATTATCCAGGCCGTCCGTTGAAACGCGGCATCGCTGAAATTGCCAAAATCCACCAAGGCGATTTCCGTCTCACCGCAAACCAGAATCTGATCGTGGCGGGCGTGCCGGAGAAGCAAAAAGCGCAGATCGAAGCTATCGCCCGTGAACACGGTTTGATGGAAGCGGTGACGCCACAGCGTGAAAACTCCATGGCCTGCGTGGCCTTCCCAACCTGCCCATTAGCGATGGCCGAGGCCGAGCGCTTCCTGCCTTCGTTTGTCACCAAGGTTGAAGAGATCATGCATAAGCACGGCGTCGGTGAAGAGCACATCGTGCTACGCGTTACCGGTTGCCCAAACGGCTGTGGCCGTGCTTTGCTGGCGGAGTTAGGTCTGGTGGGTAAAGCACCAGGCCGCTACAACTTACACATTGGCGGCAACCGCATGGGTACGCGCATTCCGCGTATGTACCGCGAGAACATCAACGAAGGCGAAATTCTGGCCAGCATCGATGAGCTGGTGGCGCGCTGGGCAACCGAGCGCCAGGCCGATGAAGGCTTCGGTGACTTCGTGATTCGCGCTGGCATCATCAAAGCCGTGGTGGATCCCGCCCGTGATTTTTGGGACTCGGAGGCAGTATGACGGTACTTGATCTCGCAGCACTGAATAGTGGCAGCAAAGTCGATCGCATCATGGCACTGGCCGAAAGCAACGTGCAACTGGAGAAACTCTCCGCTGAGCAACGCGTGAGCTGGGCGCTGGAAAACATGCCAGGCGCGTTTGTGCTGTCATCCAGCTTTGGTATTCAGGCGGCGGTTCTGCTGCATATGGTGACGCAGCAGAAACCGGATACGCCGGTGATCCTGACCGATACCGGCTATCTGTTCCCGGAAACTTATCGCTTTATTGATGAGCTGACCGAGAAGCTCAATCTCAATCTGCAAATCTTCCGTGCTGAGACCTCTCCAGCATGGCAGGAAGCGCGCTACGGCAAGCTGTGGGAGCAGGGCGTCGAGGGGATTGAGCAGTACAACCAAATCAACAAGGTCGAACCGATGAATCGCGCGCTGCAAACCCTGGGTGCGCAGACCTGGTTTGCGGGTCTACGCCGTGACCAGTCAGGCAGCCGCGCCAGTTTGCCTGTGCTGGCGGTACAGCGCGGTGTGTTCAAGATTCTGCCGATCATTGACTGGGATAACCGTCAGGTGCACCAGTACCTGAAACAACATGGCCTCAAGTATCATCCGCTGTGGGATGAGGGCTATTTGTCAGTGGGCGATACGCACACCACCAAAAAGTGGGAACCGGGCATGGCAGAAGAAGAGACACGCTTCTTTGGCCTGAAGCGCGAGTGTGGATTGCACGAAGGTTGATGCATCAATAAAAGGGTTGCGGCGTGATTTATCGCGCCTCCCTGCAGCGCCTCTAACGCTGACAGGTGCACGATAAATCGTGCCGCTTCCCAATTGTCCTTTAAATCCCTTTTAGCCCTTCAAACGCCTCCGCTGCACGCGTCACGTTCACTTTGGTCACGTCATAATGCGCCACCGCGACAAAGGGATCTTCCGCGAGGATAGTATCCAAACGGGCGCGATCCATCTCCTTCACCAGCACCATACCGCCAGTGCGCGGATCTTTACGGCCTGCGGCAATGAAGTCACCGCTGTCAAAGTAACGATCCAGCCACTCAATGTGCGGCGCCAGCAGCGCATCGGCTTCTTCTGCCGGTCGGAAATAGTTGAGATACACCACGTACATCGCAAATCCTTAAGTTGTTGGGTTAGCCAGCTCAGTGACCAGCGGCAGTAAGATCTTTACGCTATCACGCGTGCGTTGCGTAATCCGGCCCGGTAGCCAGCGATCCAGATAATTGAGGTTATCGCGGTCCGTCTGGTGGCGTACGTTGCCCTCCGGGAAGTGGCTGCTGTGCGCCCGCTGCTGCTGTCCATCTTTATTACCCAGCGCCCAGTTGGCGGCGGTGACATCCAGCAGCGGCATGCCGGCTTTATCAAACGGATTCACGCCCGGATAGTCGCGTGCCGTCAGCGTGTGGCTGGCGGCGGAAATACCGTAGCGATGCGCGAGCTGCACGGCGCGCGCGCTGGTCTGCTTGCGTACCGCTGAGGGCGTATTGGCACCACTGTTAAAATAGAGGTGATCGCCGACGATCAGACTGTTGAGATCAATCACCAGCAGCGTGTTCTTTTTCTCCTGCGCACTCATCCGCGACAGGTAGTCATCCATCCCTTGCAGCCCGGCTTCACCAGCGCTAAGCGCGACAAAACGCACACCGTAGTGCAGCGGGGTTTTACTCAACTGCTGAGCCAGCTCCAGCATTACGCCAAGGCCAGAAGCATTGTCATCGACGCCTTGTAAACGCAGGCCGCCCAGATTGTTATCCGCTTCATGACGGCTGAGTGGCGTCCAGGTGTCGAGATGCGTGACGATCAGGATCTCTTGCGGCACCGCGCCGGCCCGCGCGGCAATGACCGAGGTGGCGGATACCTTGCGCGGGCGCGTCTCACCCTTGCGCTCTATCCAGTTGTAGCTGGTATTGAACTGGCGGGTATTACTCTTGTAACCCAGCTCGGTGAATTGCTGTTGCAGATAATCGGCCGTCATCAGCTCAGCAGGGCTGCCGCTCATACGGCCAGGAAAATAGGTGGCGATGTGGCGCAGCTGCTGTTCGGCAAAATGCCCCGGCGCATAGGTTGCGGCTTGGGCAAAGAAAGGCAAACCGCCCGCGATCAGTGCAGCCAGCACGGTGCGGCGGAGGGTGGCAAACATAGTTAAGGTCCTTTTGTGACATCCCGTCAGGCTAAAAAAATTCTGGATTAGTATGAAACTGTGACCGCGATTGCACAATTTGAATTGCTCCGAAACACCAGCAATATCATTTGTTAAGCACAAATTGTTATCAGCAATCCTGGGGCGTTATTCCATTCGGTAACTACTAATGCCAATTCGTAATTTCATCTGCCAGAAGGCAGGGACGTATAGTCGCGTTAACTTATTGTAAAACTAGCAAGGTTAACGTGGATTATCTGCCTCTCTTTGCCGATCTCAAAAACCGTCCGGTGCTAGTTGTCGGCGGTGGTGAAATCGCGGCGCGTAAAATCGAACTGCTGCGACGTGCCGGTGCGCGCGTGCGGGTAGCTGCGCGCGACCTTGGCCATGAGTTACAGGCGCTGCTGGAAATCGACGCCATCGAGTGGATTGCACATCACTTCGATCCGGTTCAGCTGGATGGCGTCTTTTTAGTCATCGCTGCCACTGACGATAACGCGCTCAATGCGCAAGTCTTTGACGCCGCCAATGCCCGCCACAAGCTGGTCAACGTTGTCGACGATCAGCCCAAGTGCAGTTTTATCTTCCCCTCTATTGTCGACCGCTCCCCCTTGGTGGTGGCGATCTCCTCTAGTGGTACGGCGCCAGTGCTGGCCCGCTTATTACGTGAAAAAATTGAGTCGCTGTTACCTGCCAACCTCGGTCAGATGGCTGAAGTGGCAGGACAGTGGCGTGACAAAGTTAAACAGCGCTATCACAGCATGTCGGAACGTCGTCGTTTTTGGGAGCGGGCATTTAACGGTTTGTTCGCCAGCCAGATGTCAGCCGGTAACGTCAATGAGGCCCGCCGCACGCTGGATCGCGAGTTAGAGAACAGCAGCGACAATCAGGGTGAAATCACCCTGGTGGGTGCCGGTCCGGGTGACAGCGGTTTACTGACGCTGCGCGGCCTGCAGGTGATGCAGCTGGCGGATGTGGTGCTGTATGACCATCTGGTGAGTGACGAAGTGCTGGAGCTGGTGCGCCGTGATGCTGACCGCATCTGCGTCGGTAAACGTGCTGGAGCACACTCCGTATCCCAGGAAGAGACCAATGCGATGCTGGTCGAGCTGGCGCAGCAGGGTAAACGCGTGGTGCGTCTGAAAGGCGGCGATCCGTTCATCTTCGGTCGCGGCGGCGAAGAGCTGCAGGCGGCGAAAGCGGCGAGCATTCCTTTCCAGGTGGTGCCGGGCATTACTGCGGCAGCGGGAGCCACTGCTTATGCCGGGATTCCGTTAACCCATCGCGATCACGCGCAGAGCGTGCTGTTTGTTACCGGTCACTTACGCAGTGATAGCGCAGGTATTGACTGGCCGACGCTGGCGCGTGCGCGTCAGACCTTAGCGATTTATATGGGCACGTTGAAAGCGGCAGAAATTGCGGCAGGCCTTATCAAACATGGACGCGCGGCATCAACGCCGGTAGCCGTCATTGGCTGCGGCACGCGTCAGAATCAACAAGTGCTGACCGGTACCTTAGATCAGCTTGAGGCGCTGGCGGTTGCCGCGCCCACACCGGCCCTGATTGTGGTGGGTGAAGTGGTGAATTTGCACGGGCAATTAGCCTGGTTCCAACATTCGGCACAGCAGGGGGCTCGTGAGTCCGCCGTTGTCAATTTGGCTTGAGGAAAAATTATGGACCAAAATCGTCTTACTCATCTGCGCCAGCTGGAGGCAGAGAGTATCCATATCATCCGCGAGGTGGCGGCCGAGTTCAGCAATCCGGTGATGATGTACTCCATCGGTAAAGACTCCTCGGTAATGCTGCATCTGGCGCGTAAGGCCTTCTATCCTGGCACGCTGCCATTTCCGCTGCTGCACGTTGATACCGGCTGGAAATTCCGTGAAATGTACGAGTTTCGCGATCGCACCGTGAAAAACATGGGCGCGGAACTGCTGGTTCACCGCAACCCGGAAGGCGTGGCGATGGGCATCAATCCGTTTGTCCACGGTAGCGCCAAACACACCGACATCATGAAAACCGAGGGCCTGAAGCAGGCGCTGAATAAGTACGGGTTTGATGCCGCTTTCGGTGGTGCGCGTCGTGACGAAGAGAAGTCACGCGCCAAAGAGCGTATTTACTCGTTCCGTGACCGTTTCCATCGTTGGGATCCGAAAAATCAGCGTCCGGAGCTGTGGCACAACTACAACGGCCAGATTAACAAAGGCGAAAGCATCCGCGTCTTCCCGCTCTCCAACTGGACCGAGCTGGATATCTGGCAGTACATCTTCCTGGAAAACATCGAGATCGTTCCGCTGTACCTTGCGGCACCGCGTCCGGTGCTGGAGCGTGATGGCATGCTGATGATGATTGATGACGATCGCATTGATCTGCAGCCTGGCGAAGTGATCAAACAGCGTATGGTGCGTTTCCGTACCCTCGGCTGCTGGCCGCTGACCGGTGCGGTGGAATCCGAAGCGCAAACGCTGCCGGAAATTATCGAAGAGATGCTGGTCTCCACCACCAGTGAACGCCAGGGCCGTGTGATTGACCGCGACCAGGCCGGTTCGATGGAAATGAAGAAACGTCAGGGTTATTTCTAAGGAGACGCAGATGAACACCGTAATTGCACAACAGATTGCCGATCAGGGCGGTGTAGAAGCCTGGCTGACCGCGCAACAACACAAAAGCCTGCTGCGTTTCCTGACCTGCGGTAGCGTCGACGACGGCAAAAGTACGCTGATTGGTCGCCTGCTGCACGATACCCGTCAGATTTATGAAGATCAGCTCTCTTCGCTGCACAACGACAGTAAGCGTCATGGCACCCAGGGCGAGAAACTCGATCTGGCGCTGCTGGTGGATGGCTTGCAGGCCGAGCGTGAGCAGGGCATCACCATCGACGTGGCATATCGCTACTTCTCCACCGAGAAGCGCAAATTTATCATCGCCGACACGCCGGGACACGAGCAGTACACCCGTAACATGGCGACCGGTGCATCCACTTGTGATCTGGCGATTCTGCTGATCGATGCGCGTAAAGGCGTGCTGGATCAGACGCGTCGTCACAGCTTTATCTCTACGCTGCTGGGTATCAAACACCTGGTGGTCGCCATCAACAAGATGGATCTGGTGGAGTATAAACAGGAGACGTTTGAACAGATCAAACAGTCTTACCTCGATTTTGCTGGCCAGCTCCCTGAAGATCTGGATATTCGCTTTGTGCCGATGTCGGCGCTGGAAGGCGATAACGTGGCGACGCCAAGTGTGACCATGCCATGGTACAGCGGCCCTACGCTGCTCGACGTGCTGGAAACCGTGGAGCTGAACCGCGTGGTGGATCATCAGCCGATGCGCTTCCCGGTGCAGTATGTGAACCGTCCAAACCTCGATTTCCGTGGTTATGCCGGTACGCTGGCCTCCGGTACGGTGCAGGTCGGACAGCGCGTGAAAGTATTGCCTTCAGGCGTCGAGTCTTCGGTTTCACGTATCGTCACTTTCGATGGCGATCTGCAGGAAGCAGCAGCGGGTGAAGCGATTACGCTGGTGCTGAAAGATGAGATCGACATCAGCCGTGGCGACCTACTGGTCGATGCCGCTGCAGAATTGCAGGCAGTGCAATCTGCCACCGTGGATGTGGTGTGGATGGCAGAACAGCCACTGCAGCCGGGTCAGAGCTATGAAGTGAAGATCGCCGGTAAGAAAGCGCGTGGCCGCGTGGAAAAGATCATTCATCAGGTGGAGATCAACACGCTGGAGAAACGTGCGGTGGAAAGTCTGCCACTGAACGGTATCGGCTTGGTCGAGATCACGTTTGATGAGCCGATGGTACTGGATGCCTATCAGCAGAACCCGGTGACCGGTGGCATGATCTTTATCGATCGTCTGAGCAATGTCACAGTCGGTGCGGGAATGATCAATCAGCCACTGAGTGATGTGCGTGGGCAGGCTGGCCAGTTCAGTGAATTCGAACTGGAGTTGAATGCGCTGGTGCGTCGTCACTTCCCTCACTGGAATGCGCGCGACCTGCTGGGTGGCAAGTAATGGCACAACACGACGAAAACGTGGTGTGGCACGATCATCCGGTAACGCGTGAAGAGCGGGAACTGCAGCACGGCCATCAGGGCGTGGTGCTGTGGTTTACCGGGCTATCAGGCTCGGGTAAATCCACCGTAGCGGGTGCACTGGAGCAAGCGCTGCATCGCGCAGGCGTCAGCACCTATCTGCTGGATGGCGATAACGTGCGTCACGGCCTGTGCCGTGACCTCGGCTTCAGCGATGACGATCGCAAAGAGAACATCCGGCGCGTGGGAGAAGTGGCGAAACTGATGGTGGATGCCGGTTTAGTGGTATTAACTGCCTTTATTTCGCCGCATCGCACGGAGCGTCAGATGGTGCGTGATTTGCTCGGCACCGGGCAATTTGTCGAAGTGTTTGTCGATACGCCGCTGGCCGTGTGTGAAGCGCGTGACCCCAAAGATTTGTATAAAAAAGCGCGTGCCGGTGAGCTGCATAATTTTACCGGTATCGACAGTGTTTATGAGGCGCCAGACGCGCCGGAAATTCACTTAGATGGCGAACAATTAGTTACAAACTTGACCGCCCAATTGTTAGACCTCCTGCGTCACCGCGATATCATCAGATCCTGAACCGACAGCGGCAAATCTCGATTGGTTTGCCGCTTTTTAGCGTCAACAGGATCTCTATGCAGAACGTTACCCCCATGCTGGCACGCAAAGATGAACGCACCCCGGATGAGTCCCGCTCATCACTGCCGGGCGGCGTGATTGGCTTTCTCTCGTACTGGTGCGCGCTGGCGATTCCGTTCATGCTCTACGGTTCCAACACGCTATTCTTCTTCCTCTACACCTGGCCGTTCTTTTTGGCGCTGCTACCGGTATCGGTGCTGATTGGTATTGTACTGAGCTTAATGATTCGCGGACGCCTGTTCTGGAGTGGGGTGATCACCGCTATCGTGGTGGTGTGCCTGTTCTGGCTGCTGTTCTCATTTCTCTCGGGTTGGTAGTCCGATCCTGATGTGCAAACGCATCGGCAGGTTACAAAACTTTACCTGCCGTCCCGCTTTTAGCCTTGCCGTTTTTTTGTACAGACAATCGTCTGCTGCTGGCATTTTCGCTGTCGCTGTGGAGTCCTGTGCGAAGTTATGGGATGATTAGGCCGTTTTTCAGGGGGCGGGGATGGGAAAACTGACGTTACTGTTGCTCGTGCTGCTGGGATGGCTCCAATATTCCTTGTGGCTGGGTAAGAACGGTATTCATGACTATACGCGCGTCAATGAAGACGTCGCGTCGCAACAGGCGAATAACGCCAAACTCAAAGCACGTAACGATCAGTTGTTTGCCGAAATTGATGACCTCAATGGCGGTTCAGAAGCAATTGAGGAACGTGCACGTAATGAACTGGGTATGATTAAGCCCGGTGAGACTTTCTATCGTCTGGTGCCAGACCAGAATAAACGTAACGCGCAACAAGCTGCGCAAAATCAACAACGATAAACCATGAACAACCTCTCTTCCCTTGCGGATGTGATTGCCGTGGTGCCTGCCGCAGGCGTGGGCAGCCGTATGCAGGCTGCCTGCCCAAAACAGTATCTGACCATTGGTCAATTTACCCTTCTTGAACACAGCGTTGCGCGCTTGCTGGCTCATCCAGCCGTTAAACAAGTGATCGTGCCTATCAGTCCTGATGATGGCTGGTTTGATTCGCTGCCACTGGCGCAGGATTCACGCGTACTGCGCGTGACAGGTGGCGACACGCGTGCTGAGTCGGTGCTGGCAGGTTTGCAGGCGATTAAGCATAGCGAATGGGTACTGGTGCACGATGCCGCGCGGCCATGCTTGCACCCGGATGATCTGGCACGCCTGCTGGCAGTTCGTGAGCACAGCAAAGTGGGTGCGATTCTGGCGGCACCGGTGCGTGATACCATGAAGCGTGCTGAACCTCGCAAAACGGCGATTGCGCATACCGTTGAACGCGAAGATCTCTGGCACGCACTCACGCCACAATTTTTCCCGCATCAACTGCTGACGGCGTGTTTAACGCGTGCACTCCATGAAGGCGCTACCATTACCGATGAAGCGTCGGCGCTGGAATACTGCGGCTATCATCCAGAGCTCGTCAGCGGACGCAGCGACAATATTAAGGTGACGCGGCCAGAAGACCTGGCGCTGGCGGCCTTCTATCTCACCCAGATTCAGTTAAAGGAGAGCGCATGATGCGTATCGGTCACGGTTTTGACGTTCACGCTTTTGGCGGCGAAGGTCCGTTAGTGATTGGCGGGGTGCGTATTCCCTTCGAACACGGTTTTATTGCCCATTCAGATGGCGATGTGGCACTGCATGCATTAACGGATGCGCTGCTGGGCGCGGTGGCGATGGGCGATATCGGCAAGCTATTCCCGGACACCGATCCCGCCTTCAAAGGGGCGGACAGCCGTGGCTTGCTGCGTGAAGCCTGGCGTCGTATTCAGCAGAAAGGTTATCGCATTGGTAATGTCGACGTGACCATCATCGCGCAAGCGCCGAAAATGCTGCCGCATGTGCCGCAGATGCGCGTCAACATCGCTGAAGATCTCGGTTGCCATATGGATGATGTCAACGTCAAAGCGACCACGACTGAGAAGCTTGGCTTTACCGGCCGTGGCGAAGGCATTGCCTGTGAAGCCGTGGCGCTGCTGGTGAAGGCCGATTAAGTATGAGTGAACTGCTTTACCTGCACGGCGTTCCGAGCGCCACCGGCGTGATCAAGGCCAATCCCGAAGATTTCGTGGTGATTGAAGACCTCGGCTATCCCTATGATGGCGAAGGCGAGCAGGTGCTGGTGCGCATCCGCAAGATAGGCTGCAATACACGCTTTGTCGCCGAAGCTATCGCGAAATTCCTCGGCGTGCATCAACGTGATATGAGCTATGCCGGGATGAAAGACCGCCATGCGGTGACTGAGCAGACGCTGTGTTTCCGCGTGCCGGGTAACGCGATGCCGAATTTGGCCGGTTTCCAGCTGGAAGGCGTGGAAATTCTGCAGGTGATCCGCCATAAGCGCAAATTGCGCACTGGCGCGCTGGCAGGTAATGCGTTCCGTTTGGTTGTGCGTCAGATTTCGGATCGCGCAGAAGTGGAAGCGCGCTTGCAGCAAATCCAGCAAAACGGCGTGCCTAACTACTTTGGTGAACAACGCTTTGGCCGCGGCGGCAATAACCTGACGCAGGCAAAATTGTGGGCAGAAGATAAGTTCCGCCCGCGCGATCGCAGCATGAAAGGTATTTTGCTGTCTGCTGCGCGCAGCCAACTGTTTAATCAGGTCACCAGTGCGCGTTTGCGGCGTGATGGCGTGTTGGATCAGGTACAAGCGGGTGATGCACTGCAGCTGGCCGGTCGCGGCAGTTGGTTTGTGGCGCAGGCGGAAGAGCTGGCGGAATTGCAGCAGCGTGTGAATCATCATGAACTGCGCATCACCGCGCCGCTTGCCGGGCGAGGTGATCTGGGCCCCCAGGGGGACGCGCTGGCCTTTGAGCAGGCTAATCTGGCACCTGCTGCGGATTTGCTGGCGCTGCTGGAGCGTGAGCGCGTTGATGCGGCACGCCGCGCCATGCTGGTGGTGCCAAAAGATCTGCGCTGGAACTGGTGGGATGACGTCACGCTAGAGATGCAGTTCTGGCTGCCAGCCGGGAGTTTCGCCACCAGCGTGGTGCGCGAACTGCTGAGTAACGGTGCCGCTGCGCCTATCAGCGATGAATAACCCCACTTTACCCGGCCTCAACGCCGGGTAAATATCTGCTCCGGCTGCATAATGTTGCGGCAAACGCCGGAAGTTCCGTGATTTACGCCTACCACTTCCCGCGCCTCACCGCTAGAATGCAAACATCTTCGTCTCGCCAAATCCTGTTTTTGCGGCACCCCAACAGCGGATGCCAGGCGAGTTGAGGACCCGTTGAATGAACAAAGGTCAGGAACAGATGCGGATATTGCTCAGCAACGACGATGGAATTCATGCCCCCGGCATTCAGACGCTGGCTCGCGCACTGCGTGAGTTTGCGGAGGTGCAGGTTGTCGCGCCCGATCGCAATCGAAGTGGCGCATCAAATTCTCTGACGTTAGAAACCCCGCTGCGTACTTTTACCCATGAGAATGGTGACATCGCTGTACAGATGGGCACGCCGACGGATTGCGTGTTTCTTGGGGTTAACAAACTGATGCAGCCGCGTCCGGACATTGTGGTTTCAGGCATCAACGCTGGCCCCAATCTGGGTGATGACGTGATCTACTCTGGCACCGTGGCTGCCGCGATGGAAGGGCGCCATCTTGGACTGCCCGCGCTGGCGGTTTCACTCAACGGTCATCAACACTATGCCACCGCTGCGGCAGTGACCTGCGCGCTGCTGCGTGCGTTGTCCCGCGCACCGCTGCGCACCGGGCGTATCCTGAACATCAATGTGCCTGATTTACCGCTAGCGGAAATCAAAGGTTTCCGTGTGACGCGTTGTGGCAGCCGCCATCCGGCCGATCAGGTGATTTGCACGGAAGATCCGCGCGGCCATACCCTGTACTGGATTGGCCCGCCGGGGGACAAACTGGATGCGGGCCCCGACACCGATTTCGCTGCGGTAGATGCAGGTTACGTGTCGCTGACGGCATTGCATGTCGATCTTACGGCACATGCGGCGCAGGAAGTATTAAGCGACTGGTTGATCGAGGCTGAGGTAAATCTCGCATGGTGAACCGGCGCATCGAAACGCTGTTAGAGCAACTGCGTGCGCAGGGTATTCACGATGAGCACCTGTTAAAAGCCATCGCTGATGTCCCGCGTGAACGCTTTATCGATGAGGCGTTTGAGCATAAAGCCTGGGAAAACGTTGCGCTGCCGATTGGCAGTGGGCAGACGATTTCACAGCCCTACATGGTAGCGCGGATGACCGCGTTACTTGAACTGAGCCCGGAATCGCGCGTGCTGGAAATCGGCACCGGTTCGGGCTATCAGACCGCTATTCTGGCCCATCTGGTCAATCACGTTTATTCCGTTGAACGCATTAAAGGGCTGCAATGGCAGGCAAAGCGTCGCCTGAAACAACTCGACCTGCACAATATTTCGACTCGTCATGGTGACGGTTGGCAAGGCTGGGCCGCACGTGGCCCGTTTGATGCCATCATTGTCACCGCTGCACCCCCTGAAATTCCGACTGCGCTGATAGCGCAATTAGGTGAGGGTGGCAAAATGGTGCTGCCAGTCGGCGAAGATCAGCAGGTTTTAAAGCGTTTACGTCGTCAGGGTGGTGAATTAATTGAAGAAATCATCGAACCCGTCCGCTTTGTGCCGTTAGTTCAGGGCGATCTGGCCTGAGCCATTGCTACGTAAATCTTCACAACTGTTACATGGCATGGCGCAGTTGATATTGTTACTATCCTTGTTAATCAATGTGAAAGACCGTATTCCGCCTGTTGCGCAGTGAATCATGCGGTCACAACCACGACACAGTTACATCCAGGATTGCCATAACGGGGGATCAATGAGCACGGGAAGCACAGTATTTCAATTACGCCGTTTGGCGGCACTCTCACTGGTAGGTTTTTGGCTGGCGGGCTGTAGCTCAGGCGACAACACGCAAGCTCCGATTAGCCAGATTGGCGGCGGTGGCGACAGCGGTATGATGTCCTCTGGCGGCGGCATGACCTCCTCACCGAGCAGCGGTGGCATGCTCTCATCGCAGAACAGTACCGTACCAGCCATGCCACACGGCGGAATGTTAAGCGGCGGTACACCATCAGCTGCACCCTACGGGGGAATGGTTAGTGGCAATAATAATGTTGTCACGCAAAATGGTCGTATCGTGTACAACCGTAATTATGGGAATATTCCTAAAGGTAGTTACGGTGGTGAGACTTACACCGTTAAACGTGGAGATACCCTGTTCTACATTGCCTGGATTACCGGCAATGACTTCCGCGATCTGGCGCAACGCAATAACGTCCCGGCCCCGTATGGCCTGGAAGCGGGGCAAGTCCTGCAGGTTGGCAACGGTAATGGCCAGACCATCACCGGTGGCAATGCGATAACCGCAGCGGATGCGACACAGGGCGGCGTGCCGGTGGCATCCAACCAAACGCAAATTAAATCGGCCCCTGTTGCACAGCAACCTGTTATTACGTATTCTGATGATTCGGGTTCGACAGGCGGTAAAATGCTGCCGTCGAAAGGGGCAAATAATGTGGCAACGACCACAGCTCCGGTTACCGTACCGCCTACAGTCAGCAGCACGACTAACAGCACAACCCCAGTGGGAAGCTGGCGTTGGCCGACTGATGGGAAGATCATCGATAACTTCTCCGCTGCGGAAGGCGGAAACAAAGGGATCGATATCGCCGGTTCGCGTGGACAACCTGTTGTCGCCACTGCTTCAGGAAGGGTGGTATACGCAGGCAACGCGCTCCGTGGGTACGGTAATTTAATCATCATCAAACACAATGATGATTATCTGAGTGCTTACGCCCATAACGATTCCATGCTGGTCCGGGAACAACAGGAAGTTAAGGCGGGGCAAAAAATCGCTACCATGGGTAGTACCGGAACCAGTTCGGTTAGATTACATTTTGAAATTCGTTACAAGGGGAAATCCGTAAACCCGTTGCGTTATTTACCGCAGCGATAATCCGGCAGAACCTTAGGTGTTCTGCCCTTGGATCACGGGTAGGAGCCGCTTATGAGCCAGAATACGCTGAAAGTTAACGAGTTACATGAAGATGCGGAATTCGAGGAGAACGGAGCTGAGGTTTTTGATGAGAAGGCTCTCGTTGAGAACGAACCTGGTGATAACGAAGTAGCTGAAGAAGAGCTGTTGTCACAGGGTGCGACGCAACGCGTTTTGGATGCGACGCAGCTTTACCTTGGTGAGATTGGTTACTCTCCACTACTGACAGCGGAAGAAGAAGTGTTCTTCGCTCGTCGTGCACTACGTGGTGACATTCCTTCTCGCCGCCGCATGATTGAAAGTAATTTACGCCTGGTGGTGAAAATTGCCCGTCGTTATAGCAATCGTGGTCTGGCACTGCTGGATCTGATTGAAGAGGGTAATCTCGGCCTGATTCGTGCCGTGGAGAAGTTTGACCCAGAACGTGGGTTCCGTTTCTCAACCTATGCCACCTGGTGGATTCGTCAGACTATTGAACGGGCGATCATGAATCAAACCCGTACTATTCGTCTGCCGATCCACATCGTTAAAGAGTTGAATGTTTATCTGCGTACCGCGCGCGAACTTTCGCATAAGCTTGACCATGAGCCGAGTGCTGAAGAGATTGCCGAGCAGTTAGACAAGCCGGTTGATGATGTAAGCCGTATGCTGCGTCTCAACGAGCGTATTACCTCGGTTGACACACCGCTGGGTGGAGATTCCGAAAAAGCGCTGCTGGATATCCTGGCCGATGAAAAAGACAACGGCCCGGAAGACACCACGCAGGACGATGATATGAAACAAAGCATCGTTAAGTGGTTGTTTGAATTGAATGCCAAGCAGCGTGAAGTGCTGGCGCGTCGTTTCGGCCTGTTAGGCTATGAAGCGGCAACGCTGGAAGATGTGGGCCGTGAGATCGGGTTGACCCGTGAGCGCGTCCGTCAGATTCAGGTTGAAGGTCTGCGCCGTCTGCGTGAAATCCTGCAGACTCAGGGCCTCAACATTGAAGCACTGTTTCGCGAATAAGCCGTAATCGGCAATAAAAAACGGTGACCCTTGGGTCACCGTTTTTTTATGTGCGTTATCAGGCCGTTACGCTAATGAGCGACGTCATTACCCGCCGCTCATTAAAATTGAACTAGACCAATGTTTTAAGGCGGTAAATCCACTCCAGCGCCTGTTTTGGCGTGAGACTATCAGGGTCCAACGCTTCCAGTGCGTCTACGGCTGGCGATGTTTCTGCCACCAGCAGCTGCATTTGCGATCCTTCTACAGTGGATGCCGCAGAACTGCCGGAGAGCGCTTCCAGCTCTTTCAGCTTGTTGCGCGCACGTTTGATCACGTCCTTCGGCACACCCGCTAATGCAGCAACTGCTAAACCATAGCTTTTGCTGGCTGCACCATCTTGTACGCTGTGCATAAATGCAATGGTATCGCCATGCTCCATGGCATCAAGATGCACATTCACTACGCCTTCCATTTTTTCCGGCAGGGTCGTAAGTTCGAAGTAGTGGGTTGCAAACAGTGTCATCGCTTTGATGCGGTTTGCCAGGCTCTCCGCACAAGCCCATGCCAGCGACAGCCCATCGTAGGTCGATGTGCCGCGACCGATTTCATCCATCAACACCAGGCTGTTCTCCGTGGCGTTGTGCAAGATATTGGCCGTTTCGGTCATTTCAACCATAAAGGTTGAGCGCCCTGAAGCCAGGTCATCAGCCGCACCGACACGAGTGAAAATGCGATCGATAGGACCAATCACGGTTTCTTCGGCTGGCACATAGCTGCCAATCCACGCCATTAGCGCAATCAACGCAGTCTGACGCATGTAGGTACTTTTACCGCCCATATTCGGACCGGTGATGATCAACATGCGGCGCTGATTTGACAGCGATAGCGGGTTAGCAATAAACGGTTCTTTCAGAACCTGCTCCACGACAGGGTGGCGACCCGCGGTGATGCGGATACCGGCTTTTTCCTGCAGTACCGGGCGGCAGTAATTCAGTGTCCAGGCGCGTTCTGCCAGGTTAGCCAACACATCCAGTTCAGCCAGCGCCGCGGCACTGATCTGCAGTGCTTCAAGATGTGGCAGCAACTGATCGAGTAACGCTTCGTACAGGCCTTTTTCCAGCGCTAGCGCTTTGCCTTTTGAGGTCAGTACCTTGTCTTCATACTCTTTCAATTCAGGAATGATGTAGCGCTCGGCGTTCTTCAGCGTCTGACGGCGTACATAGTGAATCGGCACCAGGTGGCTTTGGCCGCGGCTGACCTGAATGTAGTAACCATGAATTGCGTTAAAACCCACCTTTAAAGTATCCAGCCCTAGCTTCTCTCGTTCGCGAATTTCCAGGCGGTCGAGATAATCAGTGGCACCGTCGGCCAG
The DNA here is from genome assembly GCF_032082325.1 of Pantoea sp. CTOTU50773. Lineage (NCBI taxonomy): Bacteria > Pseudomonadati > Pseudomonadota > Gammaproteobacteria > Enterobacterales > Erwiniaceae > Pantoea > Pantoea sp. CTOTU50773. Next base: position 18,549 of record NZ_DAMDQC010000059.1, read on the forward strand.
CGCACGCCATTCATCTAATTCAGCGTTATAGCCGGGCGCAATCACACCCCCGTCACGCACCAGCACGGGAGGGGATTCAATGACGGCTAGTTCCAGCAGCTCGCGTAGTTCAGTAAATTCACCCATCTGCGAACGCAGATTGACCAGTTGAGTCGCCTCGACACCTTCCAGCTGATGGTTTAATTCCGGCAACTGCTGGAAGGCATGCCGCATGCGAGCTAAATCACGCGGGCGCGCGGTGCGCAGTGCCAGACGCGCCAGGATGCGTTCCAAATCGCCCACCTGGCGCAGTACTGGCTGTAATGCTTCACTCAGAGATTGCAGTTCGGCAATCGATTCCTGGCGACGACTGATGGTGGTGACATCGCGCAGCGGCATATGCAGCCAGCGCTTCAGCATACGGCTGCCCATCGGGGTAACGGTTTTATCCAACACTGCCGCCAGGGTATTTTCGGTGCCCCCGGCCAGGTTTTGCGTGATTTCCAGGTTGCGGCGAGTGGCCGCATCCATGATGACGCTGTCCTGCTGGCGCTCCATACTTAACGAGCGAATATGTGGCAGGGAGGTGCGTTGGGTATCCTTAACATATTGAAGCAGACAACCCGCAGCGCGTAGCGCCAGATGAGCCTGTTCAACACCAAAGCCGCTAAGATCACGCGTGCCGAATTGCAGGTTTAACTGCTGGCGTGCGGTGTCGATTTCATATTCCCATAGCGGACGACGGCGCAGACCACGACGCTGATCGATCAGCGCCATGGCCTGGAAATCTTCGGGATAGAGCAGTTCAGCAGGATTAGTGCGTTGGAGTTCTGCCGCCATGGTCTCCTGGTCGACAGGTTCGCTCAGGCGAAAACGCCCCGAGCTGATATCGAGGGTGGCATAACCAAACCCGCGCTGGCTCTGGAAGATGGCCGCCAGTAAGTTGTCCTGACGCTCCTGCAGCAGCGCTTCATCACTGATGGTGCCTGGTGTCACAATGCGCACGACTTTACGCTCAACCGGTCCTTTGCTCAGTGCCGGGTCGCCAATCTGTTCGCAGATCGCCACGGATTCACCGAGCTGGACCAGTTTTGCCAGATAACCTTCAACAGCATGATAGGGCACGCCCGCCATCGGGATGGGTTCACCCGCTGACGCGCCGCGTTTCGTGAGTGAAATCTCCAGCAGTTGTGAGGCTCGCCTGGCGTCGTCGTAGAACAGCTCGTAAAAATCGCCCATGCGATAAAACAGCAGGATTTCGGGATGGTCAGCCTTCAGGCGCAGGTATTGCTGCATCATGGGCGTGTGGCCAGTAAAGTCCATTTGCGCTGCTCCTTTCATCTCGTTTTCGCTCAAAATTCACTCGTTCAATCATGGCTGCCCGATATGAGCAGGCCAGTGTGGTGCGTTATCTCACAGACGGATAACCAAGGCGCAGATATTAACATTTTGCCCTGCGCGCATCATCCGGCTGCAATGGATTCTGGCTGCCGACCTTAACAAATTGCGATAAGCAGTAAAAAGTAAAATTGGGCGATAAAGATAAAGTGTGGAGCTGTTCCGCAAATTTTCGCTGCAACCCACTGAAACCAGGGAATAGCGGCGTAAATTTAAGATATTGCTCTGTATCCCGCTTTGATGAACGATTACCATGTTGGCTTCCGGTTTCATCTGGCTTATGGATATCTAATGCGTTTTAAGGTTGCTTTTCTTCCACTTATCGCCTTGCTTGCTGCCTGCAGCAGTAAGCCTGCAACCCAGCAGCAAACCGCCGTTGTGCCTGCACCAAAAGGTGGTTTTTTACTGGAACCTTCACACGCCGTTCAGCCGATGTTTGGTGATTTCGCAGGGAATCCAGCGGCTGAGCAGTTTATTGATCAAATGGTGGCAAAACACGGTTTTAACCGTGATCAACTGCACGCCGTGATTGGCCAGGCGAAGCGTCTTGATTACGTGCTGCGCCTGATGGATCAACAAGCACCAAGCTACACGCCTCCGACGGGGCCAAACGGCGCCTGGATCCGCTACCGTAATAAATTCATCACGCCAGATAATGTGCAAAATGGTGTGGCGTTCTGGGATCAATATCAGGACGCGCTGCAACGCGCTCAGCAGGTTTATGGTGTGCCGCCGGAGATCATTGTCGGAATCATTGGTGTGGAAACACGCTGGGGTCGGGTGATGGGCAAAACGCGTCTGCTGGATGCGCTGGCCACCTTATCCTTTAGCTATCCTCGTCGCGCGGCCTACTTCAGCGGCGAACTGGAAACCTTCCTGCTGATGGCGCGCACTGAACAGGATGATCCGCTGGATCTGCGCGGTTCCTTTGCGGGTGCAATGGGGTACGGCCAGTTTATGCCGTCTTCCTATAAAGAGTATGCGGTCGACTTCAATGGTGATGGCCACATTAACCTGTGGGATCCTGTGGATGCGATTGGTAGCGTAGCAAATTACTTTAAAGAGCACGGCTGGCGGGCAGGGCAGAATGTTGCCGTACCGGCAAGCGGGCAGGCTCCTGCACTGGAAAATGGGTTTAAAACGCTTTATCCGGTGAATACGCTGATGGCGAGTGGCCTGACGCCGCAAGGATCGCTGGATGGTAATAACCAGGCGAGTCTGCTGCGCCTTGATCTTGGCACCAGTTATCAATATTGGTATGGCCTGCCTAACTTCTATGTCATCACGCGTTATAACCACAGCACACACTATGCCATGGCGGTATGGCAATTGGGTCAGGCAGTGGCGAAAGCGCGTCAGGGCAACATGCTTTAATGCTGTCCTTATAAAGAGTGAGGGTATAAGATGGCGCCCCTTTTGCGGTGCCATCTTCACCGCCTTTCGACTTCTGAGGAATGCTCATGACAACATTACCTGCTTGCCCTGTGTGCCAGGCTGATTATACCTGGCAGGATGGTGAGAACCTGAACTGCCCATCTTGTGGCCATATCTGGTCACCGAGTGCTGATGCAGCATCGGATGGTTTGGTGGTGCGGGATGCCAATGGCAATCTGCTGGCTGATGGGGACAGCGTTACCGTAGTCAAAGATCTCAAGGTGAAAGGCAGTTCTTCAACCCTGAAGATTGGCACCAAAGTGAAAAGCATTCGTCTGGTTGAAGGCGACCACAACATTGATTGCAAAATCGATGGTTTTGGCCCGATGAAACTCAAATCTGAGTTTGTTAAAAAGAACTGAGAACGGGACGGCTGCCCGGCCGTCCCTTAATGTGATCACATCAGCAAACGATCCAGCTCTGCGCACTGCTCAACCGTGAGTTCACCGCCATAATTACGTGAATGGCTGCTCATAGAATCATATTTGCGCGCCACTGCGGTTTTGATGGTCGTGACAAAGTCATCGCCGATGGTGTAAATCGCCATCAGCTTACCAATACGCTGTTGAATTTGTGCCAACTGCGCTAACTCTCCCGCTCGCCATGCGTGCATCGCCTCGGCAAACAACTCCGGCACTATGTTGTTTAAGCCGGAAATCACCCCGGCACCGCCGGCCAGCAAATTAGGCAGAAGATATTCGTCATACCCTGAAAGCACGGTGAAATCAGGGCGTACCTTTTGGGTTTCTTCAATCAGGGCCCGATTGTGTGACAGGCAATCCATGGTGTCTTTAATGCCGATAAACTGCGGCAGTTCAGCGGCTAATTCTGCTACCAATGCCGGCGTTAAATCGCAACCGGTACGCGCCGGAAAGTTGTAGGCAAACCACTTGCCGCCTAACTGTTTATCCAGTGCTTTAAAGTAGCTCAACAGCTGTTTCTGCGTTTGCCCATAGTAGTAGGGCGGCAAAACCATCACGGCGTCATAACCGTTTTGCCAGGCGGCTTCAGCGAGCTGCAACATGTCGGGAACGCAGGTACTCGAGATATTCGCGACCATGGTCAGTGGCGAAAGCTGACGAGCTTCGCGAATCAGCATCAGCCGTTCCTGTTGGGTCAGCGAAGCAAACTCCCCGATACTGCCCATCAGCAACAGCGTATCAATCCCCGAGGCGTTCAGGCGCGCAAAGTGGCGGCCCAGCGCATCAATGTCGAGCTTATTATCTTGATCGAAAGGGGTAAGTGAAGGACACCAGACGCCGGTTAATTCAGGTTGTGAAGCCATAACGCGATCCTCGTTTTTTAAAAATGAAACATTGTTTTAACTTAGTGCTCGTGACTGACATTAACCAGTGACAGAGGGTAAAAAGGTGAGACATCGCACTTTTCTCTTCGCTTAGCGATTGAGAAAACAGGTAGTGTGATGCTCTTCAGCCAGACAGGAGCGTTGCCATGCAAGACTGGAATCCACAGCTGTATCGTCAATTTGAATCGGAACGCACGCGCCCTGCGCGTGAACTGTTAGAACGTATTCCTCTTACCGACGTGCATTTCGCGACTGACCTCGGATGCGGTCCCGGCAACAGCACTGAGCTGCTGGCGCAAGCGTGGCCAGGCGCGGTGATTACAGGCATCGATAGCTCTGCAGCCATGCTGGAACAAGCGCAAGAGCGGTTACCTGCCTGCACTTTTCTGCAGGCGGATATTCGTACCTGGCAGGCGAGCCAGCCACAGCAGGTCATCTATGCGAATGCTTCGCTGCAGTGGTTAACCGATCACTACACGCTGCTGCCGCATTTGGTTGAACAGCTGGATATCGGTGGCGCTCTGGCGATACAGATGCCGGACAATCTTGAAGAAGCCTCTCACAGCTTGATGCGTAAGGTTGCGTCTAGTGAACGCTGGCAGGCACATATCTCGCCACAGGCCGCGGATCGCAAACGCCTGCTGAGCACGGAACAATATTATGATTTGCTGAGTGATGCTGGCTGTCAGGTGGACATCTGGCGTACCACGTACTATCACCCGATGGCCGATGCGCAGGCCATCATTACCTGGCTCCGTGCCACGGGCTTGCGTCCTTTCCTCGCTGGATTGACCGAACAGCAACAAGCGGATTTTCTGCATGACTATCATCAGGCATTAATGCCGGCTTATCCCCCACGCACCAACGGCCAGGTTTTGTTAGCTTTCCCACGCTTATTCATGGTGGCAGTGAGAACGCGTTAAAATTGCTGGAAGCGGTTGCGCAAATTGGTGCGGCAGAGGTTGAAAAGGGTGCTCTGTTGCACCATTTATGGCTAACGCGCAGCGCCAAAACAGGAGAAGGCGATGAACGACCAACAGTTGCAGCAGCTCAGCCAGCGTATTGGCGAACAGCTGAAGAAACGCGAGGCAACGGTGACCGCGGCGGAATCTTGCACCGGTGGCTGGATCGCCAAAGTGTTTACCGATATCAGTGGCAGCTCTGCCTGGTTTGAGCGGGGTTTCGTGACCTACAGCAACGAAGCCAAACAGCAGATGGTGGGCGTGCAGGCAGCGACTCTGGCGCAGTATGGCGCGGTCAGTGAGCAAACTGTGCGTGAGATGGCTCAAGGTGCCTGCAATGCCGCCGGCGCCGAGTTTGGCATTGCTGTGAGCGGGATTGCGGGGCCAGATGGTGGTTCGGCAGAAAAGCCAGTGGGTACAGTGTGGTTTGCCATTGCCGGACCTGGCGATCGTGTTCTGGCGCAGCGGCAGATCTTTGCCGGAGACCGTGACGCGGTGCGTCGGCAATCCGTCAGCTGGGCGCTGCAAACACTGCTTGATGAATTTCTGACAAATTAAACTTGATACTGTATGGTCATACAGTATAATTACCGGCAACAGAACGAGCAGGCACACAATGATGTCGGCTTACCCAGCATGATTAGGAGTGGAAATGGCGATTGACGAGAACAAACAGAAAGCTTTAGCTGCCGCGCTGGGCCAGATTGAGAAACAATTTGGCAAAGGCTCGATCATGCGCCTGGGTGAAGACCGCTCAATGGACGTAGAAACCATCTCAACCGGTTCACTGTCACTGGATATCGCGTTGGGTGCTGGTGGCTTGCCGATGGGGCGTATCGTTGAGATCTACGGACCAGAATCTTCCGGTAAAACCACGCTGACGCTGCAGGTGATTGCCGCTGCACAGCGTAAAGGTAAAACCTGTGCCTTTATCGATGCTGAACATGCGCTTGATCCGGTGTATGCCAAAAAACTCGGCGTTGATATCGACAATCTGCTGTGTTCGCAGCCGGACACCGGTGAACAAGCGCTGGAGATTTGTGATGCGTTAGCTCGCTCCGGTGCCGTTGATGTGATCATCGTGGACTCCGTTGCGGCACTGACGCCGAAAGCGGAAATCGAAGGTGAAATCGGTGATTCGCACATGGGGCTGGCCGCACGTATGATGAGCCAGGCGATGCGTAAGTTAGCGGGTAACCTGAAGCAGTCCAACACGCTGCTGATCTTTATCAACCAGATTCGTA
>NZ_DAMDQC010000060.1:0-24869 GCF_032082325.1 Pantoea sp. CTOTU50773
GTCTTTAAGATTCAGGAGAGTGCATGGAGTTCAGTGTAAAAAGCGGTAGCCCGGAAAAACAGCGTAGCGCCTGCATTGTTGTAGGCGTTTTCGAACCGCGCCGTTTGTCACCCATTGCTGAACAGCTGGATAAAATCAGCGACGGCTACATCAGCGCCCTGCTGCGTCGCGGTGAACTGGAAGGCAAAGTCGGTCAGACATTGCTGCTGCACCATGTGCCTAACATCCTGTCTGAACGTATCCTGTTGATCGGCTGCGGTAAAGAGCGCGAGCTGGATGAGCGCCAGTACAAACAGGTGATTCAGAAGACTATCAATACGTTGAACGACACCGGTTCGATGGAAGCGGTGTGCTTCCTGACCGAACTGCATGTTAAAGGGCGCAACACCTACTGGAAAGTCCGCCAGGCGGTTGAAACCTCAAAAGAAGCGCTCTACAACTTCGATCAGCTGAAAAGCAATAAAGTTGAACCGCGCCGTCCACTGCGCAAGCTGGTGTTCAACGTGCCAACCCGTCGTGAACTCACCAGCGGTGAACGTGCGATTCAGCATGGTTTGGCGGTGGCAGCGGGCGTCAGAGCCGCCAAAGACCTCAGCAATATGCCGCCAAATATTTGTAACGCCGCGTATTTGGCGTCGCAGGCGCGTCAGTTGGCGGATGCTTACAGCAAAAATGTCACCACGCGTGTCATCGGCGAACAGCAGATGAAAGAGCTGGGCATGAACGCGTATCTGGCGGTCGGGGCGGGCTCACACAACGAATCGCTGATGTCGGTAATTGAGTACAAAGGCAGCACCGATCCTGAAGCGCGTCCAATTGTGCTGGTGGGTAAAGGCCTGACCTTCGATTCCGGTGGTATCTCGATCAAACCTGCCGATTCGATGGATGAAATGAAGTACGACATGTGCGGCGCGGCGTCCGTGTACGGCGTGATGCGTATGGTGGCGGAACTCAATCTGCCGCTGAACGTCGTCGGCGTACTGGTGGGTTGTGAGAACATGCCGGATGGTCGTTCGATGCGTCCAGGCGATGTGCTGACCACCATGTCAGGCCAGACTGTTGAAGTGCTGAATACCGATGCGGAAGGCCGTCTGGTGCTGTGCGACGCGCTGACTTACGTGGAGCGCTTCGAGCCTGAAGTGGTGATTGACGTCGCGACCCTGACCGGTGCCTGCGTGATTGCACTGGGCCATCACGTCAGCGGTTTGATGTCGAACCATAATCCGCTGGCGCACGAGCTGATCAGCGCCTCAGAACAAGCAGGTGACCGCGCGTGGCGTCTGCCGATGGCAGATGAGTATCAGGAGCAGCTGGAATCCAATTTTGCTGATATGGCAAACATTGGCGGCCGTCCCGGCGGTGCCATCACTGCAGCCTGTTTCCTGGCGCGTTTTGCGCGTAAGTTTAACTGGGCGCACCTGGACATCGCAGGTACCGCATGGCGTTCTGGCAAGGCCAAAGGCGCCACCGGCCGCCCGGTTCCGCTGCTGTCGCAGTTCCTGTTGAACCGCGCAGGATTGAACGGCGACGATTAAAGCCGAGCAAAAAATACACACAAATAATTCGAGGTGCAGGAAGGCGGCAAACGAGAGAGTCCCGATGAGCTTACTCAAGTAAGTGATTCGGGTGAACGAGAGCAGCCAACGCATCTGCAGCTCGAAGTATGAAGTGTATAGACGTATGAACTCATGGGGCGCAAAATGCGCCCCACTGTCATTAATGGAAATAAGCTTGCCATGAAAAACGCCACTTTCTATGTGATGGAGTCGGAAAGCGCCAGCGACGGCCTGAGCGCCATCGAAGCACTGGTGTGCGATCTGGCCGAAACACGCTGGCGTGACGGCAAACGCATTCTGATTGCCTGCGAGAATGAAGACCAAGCTAATCGTCTGGATGAAGCGCTCTGGCAGCGTCCCGCCAACGCCTTTGTGCCGCACAATCTGGCCGGTGAAGGCCCGCGATACGGCGCACCGGTGGAATTAGCCTGGCCACAGCGTCGCGGCAGTTCCCCGCGTGACCTGCTGATTAGCCTGCTGCCACAGTTCGCAGATTTTGCTACTGGTTTCCATGAAGTGATAGACTTCGTACCTTACGAAGAATCCCTAAAACAACTGGCGCGCGACCGCTATAAAGCCTATCGCAGCGTTGGTTTCCAATTGAATACGGCGACGCCACCTCCGCCGCAAACGACAGTGTAGAAATGGAAAAGACATATAACCCGCAAGATATCGAGCAGCCGCTCTACGAGCACTGGGAACAGCAGGGCTACTTTAAACCGAATGGCGACACCAGCCAGGAAAGCTTTTGCATCATGATCCCGCCGCCGAACGTCACCGGCAGCTTGCATATGGGTCACGCTTTCCAGCAGACCATCATGGATACCATGATTCGTTACCAGCGTATGCAGGGTAAAAACACCCTGTGGCAGGCAGGTACTGACCATGCCGGTATCGCGACGCAGATGGTGGTTGAGCGCAAGATCGCCGCTGAAGAGGGCAAAACTCGCCAGGATTACGGCCGTGATGCTTTCATCGACAAAATCTGGCAGTGGAAAGCAGAGTCTGGCGGCACTATTACCCGTCAGATGCGTCGTCTTGGCAACTCCGTGGATTGGGAGCGCGAACGCTTCACCATGGATGAAGGCCTGTCGAATGCGGTGCGTGAAGTCTTCGTGCGCCTGTATAAAGAGAATCTGATTTACCGTGGCAAACGCCTGGTGAACTGGGATCCAAAACTGCGTACCGCGATCTCCGACCTGGAAGTGGAAAACCGCGAGAGCAAAGGCTCAATGTGGCATATCCGCTACCCGCTGGCGGATGGCGTGAAAACCGCAGAAGGCAAAGATTATCTGGTGGTCGCCACCACTCGTCCGGAAACCCTGCTGGGCGATACCGGCGTGGCGGTGAACCCGGAAGATCCGCGCTATAAAGATCTGATCGGTAAAGAACTGATCCTGCCGCTGGTGAACCGTCGCATTCCGATCGTCGGCGATGAGCACGCGGACATGGAAAAAGGCACCGGCTGCGTGAAGATCACCCCAGCGCATGACTTCAACGACTATGAAGTCGGTCGTCGTCACAAGCTGCCAATGATCAACATCCTGACCTTTGATGGCGATATCCGCGAGCGTGCGGAAGTGTTCGACACCAACGGTGAAGTCAGCGACGAATGCGCCGATGAGATCCCAGCGCAGTTCCAGAAAATGGAGCGTTTCGCGGCGCGTAAAGCCATGGTGGCTGCGGTTGATGAACTCGGCCTGCTGGATGAAATCAAACCACACGATCTGACCGTGCCTTACGGCGACCGTGGCGGCGTGGTGATCGAGCCAATGCTGACCGACCAATGGTATGTGCGCACGGCTCCACTGGCGAAAGTTGCGGTAGAAGCGGTCGAAAACGGCGACATCCAGTTTGTGCCAAAACAGTATGAAAACATGTACTTCTCATGGATGCGTGACATTCAGGATTGGTGCATCTCGCGTCAGCTGTGGTGGGGACATCGCATCCCGGCCTGGTATGACAACGACGGCAACGTCTATGTTGGCCGTACTGAAGCCGAAGTGCGTCAGGAAAATAACCTGGCTGACGTTGTGGTACTGCGCCAGGACGACGACGTGCTGGATACCTGGTTCTCATCAGGTCTGTGGACCTTCTCGACCCTTGGCTGGCCAGAGAATACCGAAGCACTGCGTACCTTCCACCCAACCAGCGTGCTGGTGAGTGGCTTCGACATCATTTTCTTCTGGATTGCGCGCATGATCATGCTGACCATGCACTTCATCAAAGATGAAGACGGCAAGCCACAGGTGCCGTTCAAAACCGTGTATATGACCGGTTTGATTCGTGATGAAGAAGGCCAGAAGATGTCCAAGTCGAAAGGCAACGTCATCGATCCACTGGATATGATCGACGGCATTTCGCTGGAAGACCTGCTGGAAAAACGCACCGGTAACATGATGCAGCCGCAGCTGGCTGAGAAGATCCGCAAGCGTACCGAGAAGCAGTTCCCGGACGGCATTGTGGCTTCCGGCACCGATGCCCTGCGCTTCACCCTGGCGGCACTGGCCTCAACCGGTCGTGACATCAACTGGGACATGAAGCGTCTTGAAGGTTATCGCAACTTCTGTAACAAGCTGTGGAACGCCAGCCGCTTCGTGCTGATGAACACCGAAGAGCATGATTGCGGGCAGAACGGCGGCGAACTGAAGCTGTCACTGGCCGATCGCTGGATTCTGACCGAATTCAACAGCACCGTGAAAGCCTATCGTGAAGCGCTGGACAGCTATCGCTTTGATATCGCTGCCAACATCCTGTACGACTTCACCTGGAACCAGTTCTGTGACTGGTATCTGGAGCTGACTAAGCCTGTGATGAGCAACGGCAGCGAAGCGGAGTTGCGCGGCACGCGTAATACGCTGGTTACCGTGCTGGAAGCGGTGCTGCGTCTGGCGCACCCAATCATTCCTTACATCACCGAAACCATCTGGCAGCGTGTCAAAGGTCTGAAGAACATCGATCACGACACCATCATGCTGCAGCCGTTCCCGCAGTTTGACGCGGCAAAAGAAGATGCGGAAGCCAAAGCGGATATCGAGTGGATCAAGCAGGCGATCGTGGCAGTGCGTAACATCCGTGCTGAAATGAACATCGCACCGGGTAAACCGCTGGATGTGCTGCTGCGTGACTGCTCGCCAACCGCGCAGCGTCGTGTCGATGAGAACCGTAGCTTCCTGTCACGTCTTGCGCGTCTGGAAAGCCTGACCATTCTGCCTGCGGGCGAGAAAGGTCCGGTCTCGGTCACCAAGATCGTCGAAGGCGCTGAGTTGCTGATCCCAATGGCGGATCTGGTCAACAAAGAAGCCGAGCTGGAGCGTCTGGCGAAAGAGTTGACCAAGCTGGATGTCGAGATTGAGAAGATCCAGGTCAAACTGGCGAACGAAGGCTTTGTTGCACGTGCACCGGAAGCGGTGGTGGCGAAAGAGCGCGAGCGCATCGTTGAGCTGGAACAATCAAAAGCAAAACTGATTGAACAGCAGGGCGTGATTGCGGCATTGTAAGCGCATCAGTCCAATTGCTAAATCATAGCCGGGCACTGCCCGGCTTTTTTACACCGGAAGAAAATGATGACCACCGCTACGCCACTGAATTTACAGGTGCGCCCGATTGTTGCGGCCGATAATCCGCTGATTGCGCAAGTGATCCGTGATGTCTCCGCAGAGTTTGGCCTGACCGCCGACAAAGGTTACACCGTGTCCGATCCGAATCTGGATCGCCTGTTCGAGTTGTACAGCGAAGCGAACAGCGCTTACTGGATCGTCGAGCATGAGGGACGTGTTGTGGGCGGCGGCGGCGTGGCACCTTTGGCGTGTAGCGCACCGGACATCTGCGAATTGCAGAAGATGTACTTCCTGCCCCAAGTGCGCGGTTTAGGGCTGGCGCGTGCGCTGGCGTTGCGGGCGATGGAGTATGCGCGTCAGCAGGGTTTCTGTCGCTGCTATCTGGAAACCACCGGCACGCTAACCCGCGCGATTAAGCTGTATGAATCACTGGGATTTGAGCTGATTGATAACGCGATGGGCTGTACCGGGCACGGTGATTGCGAAGTGCGAATGTTGAAAGTGCTGTGATGTAAAAGCGGTGCGCAGATTTGCGCACCCAACTTAGTAAGCGGGCACACCGCTATGGAAACGCAACTCACCATCCGGCTCGCTGATTAATTTCGCTTCTGCTGCACCAAACGCCTGCACGCGCGGCGTAATATCCTTCGCTGAAATCTGTTCCGCCAGCTTCAAATAATCCTGATAGTGACGCGCTTCAGAACGCAGCAGCGAAATATAGAACTTCTGCAGTTGTTCATCCAGATACGGCGCCAGGCTGGCAAAACGCTCACAGGATCGCGCTTCGATATAGGCTCCGCAAATCAGCTTATCCACCAGCGCTTCAGGTTCAAACGTACGGATTTCACGAATCAGCCCTTTGGCATAGCGGCTGGCAGTGATTTTGCGATACGGCAAACCACGCGACTGCATGATTTCCCACACCTGATAAAAATGATGCAGCTCTTCTTTGATCAGCAGAATCATCATCTCGACCAAATCATCCGCCCACGGCAGTTCGTTACGCACAATGATGCTCTTGGTCAGATTTTTATGCGCGTTAATGAAGTTGCTGTCTGGCTCTTCGCGGTAGATGAAATCTTCGTACGGCTTGAGCCACGCCAGAATGGCATCGCCACTGGGTTTATCGGCTACATACTTACGAATGATAAACACCGCGGTTTGTGCCGCTTTTAACTCGCACACCATGTGATCGGTCAGCAGCAGCGTCAGGTTTTCCGGCTTGCGCGCTTCGTCAATCCACGCTTGTGGCGTGCGGCAGTGCAGGAATTCATAAATGGGTTCTAACAGGGGAGCGTAATTCATCGGTGTTCTTTATCTGGCGGGGAAGTGGTTCTGGGCGGCGAGCGCCGCCCGTTTAAGACTTAGTGACGCACACCGTCGTCTTCTTCGTCGTCGATGAAATCACCATCGTCGTCTTCATCTTCCGCGTCCGGGTCTTCGAAGTAAGTGCCCCAGCCGTCGTAATCGACATTGAACTTACCGGCCAGATTCACCAGTTGCTCAACTTGTGCATCAATCAGCTCTGGCTTCAATGCGCCTTCGCTCAGGATATCCACACACATCACCGTGCCACCCTCTTCCAGCTCCAGCTCTTCTGGCTCGCTCACCTCAAAGCCCAGTTTGAAAGCCTCAACCGCGACTTTCTCCAGTGAGTCGAAGTTGTTGCAAGAGAGGTGATGCTCGATAGTGTAAAGCGCATCCGGATCGCTGCCGTCTTCCAGCAACTCTTCAATGATCAGGCGGGTTTCTTCGCGCTGTTCTTCCAGCAATGCTTCATATGCCATGTGCGTGTCCTCAAAATGTTCGACGTGAATGCAATTATTTTCCCACACTGCCTCGCGCGCCACTACACAAAACGGAAAGTTTCTTAACGCCGGGGTTGAAAATGCATATTCATACGGTTAGATTGAATTTTAATTCATTATTAGTCCCCATCTGGAGCGCTGTATGAGTCAGCTGTATTCGAGACACTTCCTGAGATTGCTGGATTTCACCCCCGCTGAAATCGCCGACCTGCTAAGTCTGGCAGGTGAATTAAAACACGCTAAGAAAAATGCCCAAGAAACGCAGTACCTGAAAGGCAAGAATATCGCGCTCATCTTCGAAAAAGACTCGACCCGTACCCGATGCTCTTTCGAAGTTGCCGCATACGATCAGGGCGCTAACGTCACTTACCTTGGCCCAAGCGGCAGCCAGATCGGCCATAAAGAGTCAATGAAAGACACCGCGCGCGTATTAGGCCGCATGTATGATGGCATTCAGTATCGTGGCTTCGGCCAGGAATTGGTGGAAACGCTGGCGGAATTTGCCGGTGTGCCGGTGTGGAACGGATTGACCACGGAATTCCACCCGACGCAGTTGCTGGCAGATTTGCTCACCATGCAAGAACATCTGCCAGGTAAACCATTGAGCGACATGACGTTGGTGTATGTGGGTGACGCACGTAACAACATGGGCAACAGCATGTTGGAAGCGGCAGCTCTGGTAGGGCTGGACCTGCGCCTGGTGGCACCGAAGGGTTGCTGGCCGGAAGAGCAGTTGGTTGAACAGTGTCGCGTTGCAGCACAGAAAACCGGTGGCAAAATCACCCTGACCGAAGAGATTGCCGAGGGCGTACAAGGTGCGGATTTCATCTACACTGATGTGTGGGTGTCAATGGGTGAAGCGAAATCGGTATGGGAAGAGCGTATCGCCCTGCTGCGTCCGTATCAGGTAAACAGCGCGATGCTGGCGCTGACCGGCAATCCACAGGTGAAATTCCTGCATTGCCTGCCCGCCTTCCATGATGATCAAACCACGCTGGGCCGTCAGATGGCTGAACAGTATGGTCTCAAAGACGGCATGGAAGTGAGTAACGAGGTGTTTGAATCGGCGCACAGCATCGTGTTCGATCAGGCCGAAAACCGCATGCATACCATCAAAGCGGTGATGGTCGCCACGCTGGGTAACCCATAAAGCAAACGTTTACCTTGCGGCGATTTCTGCTTGATGCAAATCAGTGAATGCGTATAATGCGCCACAATTTGCCGGAGGAAACATGCAACAGCGCAGCGTACAATTTGCCGCTCTACCCCGCCTGACCACAGGCGATGCCGCTGTTTCTTTCCGTCAACCATTGATCGTAAAAAAAGCCCCTTAAGCAGGGGCTTTTTTTTGTCCGCAATCCGGCAGCGCAGAGGAGAACGCTATGGCCAACCCGCTATATCGCAAGCACATTATTTCCATTAACGATCTCAACCGCGAAGAGCTGGAGCTGGTGTTACACACCGCTGCCCAGCTCAAGGCTCATCCCCAGCCGGAACTGCTGAAGCACAACGTGATCGCCAGCTGCTTCTTTGAAGCCTCGACGCGCACCCGCCTGTCGTTTGAAACCGCTATGCATCGTTTGGGTGCTTCAGTGGTGGGCTTCGCCGACGGCAGCAATACTTCGCTCGGTAAGAAAGGCGAAACGCTGGCCGACACCATTTCGGTGATCAGCACTTATGTCGATGCGATTGTGATGCGTCATCCGCAGGAAGGCGCCGCGCGCCTGGCGACTGAATTCTCCAGCGGCATTCCAATTCTCAATGCCGGTGACGGTGCCAACCAGCATCCGACGCAAACCCTGCTGGATCTGTTCACCATCCGTGAAACCCAGAGCCGCCTCGACAACCTGAATGTGGCGATGGTCGGTGACCTGAAATATGGCCGCACCGTGCACTCGCTGACCCAGGCGCTGGCGAAATTCACCGGCAACCGTTTCTACTTTATCGCGCCGGATGCGCTGGCGATGCCGGCCTACATCACCGATATGCTGGATGAGCAGAGCATTGTCTGGACGCGCCACGACACCATCGAAGAAGTGATGCCGGAACTCGACATCCTGTATATGACCCGTGTGCAGAAAGAGCGTCTCGATCCGTCTGAGTACGCCAACGTCAAAGCACAGTTCATCCTGCGCGCGGCCGATTTAGCCGGCGCACGCGACAACATGAAAGTGCTGCATCCGTTGCCGCGTATTGATGAGATCACCACTGACGTCGATAGCACGCCGCACGCCTGGTATTTCCAGCAGGCGGGCAACGGCATCTTCGCCCGCCAGGCTCTGCTGGCACTGGTACTGAATAGCGAACTGGCCCTGTAAGGAGAAACCGATGACTCACGATAATAAATTGCAGGTTGAAGCCATCAAGCGTGGCACGGTAATCGACCATATTCCTGCGCAGGTCGGTTTTAAATTACTGTCGCTGTTTCGCCTGACCGAGACCGACCAGCGCATCACCATTGGACTGAATCTGCCTTCAGGTGAGATGGGGCGCAAGGATTTGATTAAGATCGAGAATACCTTCCTGACCGATGATCAGATTAACCAGCTGGCGGTGTATGCGCCTCACGCCACGGTTAACCGCATTGATGAATACGAAGTAGTAGCGAAAATCGCTCCGACCTTACCGGACCGTGTCGAACGCGTGCTGACCTGCCCGAACAGCAACTGCATTAGCCGCAGTGAGCCAGTATTCAGCAGCTTCGCGGTGAAACAGCGTGACGATGATGTGCACCTGAAGTGCAAATATTGCGAGAAAGAGTTCGCGCGCCACGTGGTGCTCGGTCACTGGTAATCGTGCTTATCGTCCCTATAATGGGGCGAACCAATACGCGGCTGACAAAGGTCGGCTGCGCACTTTTAAGGAGAAACAATGTCTCGCGAAATCAGCACAGAAAAAGCACCCGCAGCAATTGGCCCTTATGTGCAGGGCGTGGATCTCGGCAGCATGATCATCACTTCAGGCCAGATCCCTGTTGATCCGGCGACCGGTGCCGTGGCAGATGATGTGTCTGCGCAGGCGCGTCAGTCACTGGAGAACGTGAAGGCGATCGTGGAAGCCGCTGGCCTGAAAGTGGGCGACATTGTGAAAACCACCGTGTTCGTGAAAGATCTCAATGACTTCACCACCGTTAACGCCACTTACGAAGCCTTCTTTACCGAGCACGATGCCAGCTTCCCAGCACGTTCTTGTGTGGAAGTGGCGCGTCTGCCGAAAGATGTGAAGATCGAGATTGAGGCCATTGCCGTACGTCGTTAAGTAAAGGCAATGCGCAATAAATTGCGCCGCTACAAATTTGTACTCAACTGTGGCGGCGCGATGAGTGTGTTAGAACATCACCTTAGCGACATCAATGCATGGCGTGCTCTTCACCCCCGTAGCGACGTAATTCCATGGTGTGCCATCCCCTCGTAGCGGCGTAATTGATCGCGCATCCGTTTATTTAGACGACCTCAGCAGCTTCTCTAGCGGCCTGACCAGCGCCAGCACGGTTTCATCCTGCACCTCGGCAGCGGCATCCAGTTTGGCATGCATCTCGGCCACTTCGCTGGCACCGTACGCCTGATTACGCTGCATCGCATTGACCAAATCGATGCCCATGCGGCTCAGTTGCGCCACCTGCTGAACCTGCTGCTGCAGCGGCTTGAGCTGATAGCTGCTCAGAATCAGCGGCATCACCGCGTCACTGTTGTTCTGCCAGCGCTGTAACTGCTGACGAATAACGTTGGCCGCCATGCGATCCTCGCGGTTGGCGATCAGTGCATCGACTTGTTTATCCAGTAACCGCACCGGTTCGCTTTCGGCAGGCAGTACATCCGCCAGACGATTGAGCGGCTCGAAATAGTCATAGTGCCCTGCCTGGAATTTCAGGTGCTGACGCGTGTAATACTGCGCCGGTTCCAGCACCTCCGCCAGCACGCGCAGCGGCGTGATATCGCTGGTGTTGGCCAGTCGCATCATCTGCACCTCCGCCTGCTGATGCTGCTGTAATCCCACCGACACCGTGCCCCAGCGATCCACCGCGTTTAAGCGTTGGTACATGTTGTCGCTGTCGGTGACATCCTTCGCCGACCACAGACGCTCAGCCACCACAAAGGCACGCGGCCATAAACGCGTATCAATTACCCGGCTGTTGACGTTTTCCGCCCACAGCGCTGCTTCACCGCCAATCAGGTTGTTTTGCATTTGCTCAGGCGTTGGCACTGAAGGCTGAATACCGGTCGGCACCTGTGCCAGCTTGCTGCCCTCAGCGGGATAGCGCACATTGCCCACCAGCATATAACCGGTCAGTTTGTCCTGCGTCAGAGTGACCATTGGCTGAAACGGCCCCATCCAGGTATCCACGCTAAAGGTCAGCTGCGTGGGCGACAGCCAGCGAATATCACTCACCATACGCCGCGCTTTGCCGCTGAAATCAATATAGCCACGCCAGCCGTTTTTAGCTTCCACCAGAGTGAAACTGCCTTTGACCGGGCTGCCCTTCAAACGCGGCATGGTGAACTGCCAGCTCTGCGCTTGCTCGTCGGCTTGAATCTGATCCTGACCCTGGAGTCCCTGCGGCCAGGGCTCGTTGCGGTAGTGGTAGGCTGCGGTTTGCGGTTGATCGAGATAGAAACCGGTTGAGAGAATGCCACGGAAATCGTGCTTCGCCACCTCACCTAACGCATCCTGCCCCTGCCAGGACTGGATCAAAATGCTGTTCGGCAGGTCCGGATGGTAAACCTCATCCCAGCCAATCATCCGGCGCTGATGCGCTTCCAGTATCTTCTCCACTCGCTGATTGAACCACGCCTGTAATGCGTGCGTGTCCTTCAGGCCATGGTCGCGCATAAACTGCTGAATCTTCAGCGAGTCGTTCCATTGGGTCGGATCCACTTCATCGCCGCCGATATGGATATAAGGATCGGGGAAGATCGCCGTAACCTCGCCCATTAGCGTATCGATGAAGGTGAAGACCGCTTCGTTGCTGGGATCGAGCAGCGGTTTAAACACGCCCCAGCCGCGTTCCATCTGGTACGGGCCCGGCGCGCTGAGCAGTTCTGGCATCGCCACCGCGATCGCCGAGGCGTGCCCCGGCACATCAATTTCCGGCACCACGCGCACGCCGCGCTGGGTGGCATAACGCACCACATCACGCATCTGTTGCTGCGTGTAGTAAAGGCCGTCGCTGGCCTTCTCCTGCAACTGCGGATAGTGGCTGGAGGCAAATCTCCAGCCCTGATCATCGGTCAGATGCCAGTGGAATACGTTCATTCGCGCTGCGGCGATACCGTCAATCTGCCGCTTCACCGTTTCAATCGGCAGGAAGTGGCGTGCCGAATCGATCAGCACCCCGCGCCACGGGAAGCGTGGTTTATCGTCAATGATGACGTAGGGGATCTGCGTTCCCGTCTCATTATTCTGAATCAACTGCAGCAGTGTCTCCATGCCGCGCATCGCACCGAAACGCGTGTTGGCTTTTAGCGTCACGCCGCCGCTGTTGACCTCAAGACGATAGCTCTCATCGCTGTCCGGTTGTGGCAAGGGATCCACTGCCTGGGCAATTTGTACCTGAATGGTGGCCTGATCGCTCGGCGCACTGGCGGGCAGCAGCGGCCAACCGGTTTGACGTGAAATGCGCGCACGCCAGCGCACTTCAGCCCCCTCCAGATGATCGCCCGTAATATGCAGCGTGAATTGCGGTGTCAGCGTCAATGCGCCGCCGCTGGCAGGCTGCACCACTTTTTGCGGCCAGGGCATTAAAGGCAGATCGGAGGCGGGGGCGGCAACAGCGGAAAAAGTCAGGGATAAACAACAGGCGAGCAGCGTTCGTTGCAGAGGCATGTAAGGCATCCTTCTAATTAAATGACGGGCCAAAAATAGGCAAAAAAAAAAAATCATTAAACCTGCTTCGCATCGCAAATCAAGTTGTAAAAGTTCGAAGTTTGGTCTGCTTAAAACTTTTGAAGTTTAGTCCGCTTTACCATTGTGCGGCTTTCAATCTTCGTTATGTCTTCTTTGCGGCAGGTCAAAAACAACGCAATTAATTTCAGCCAAAACACCACATATTGCGATTACACTCTGCACAAATATCTACATATAGTTTCACGGAGAGAAAATGGCGGCGGTGGTGATTAAGCGAGACGGCTGTAAAGTGCCGTTTGAAGCGCAGCGTATTGCGCTAGCGGTTCAGGCGGCGGCGCAAGCTGCTCAGATTGATGATGCGAGTTGGTGCACACAAGTCGCAGAGCAAGTGAGCCAGCGATTGTCCGATCGCATTGAGGTCGATATCCGTGACATTCAGTGCGCAGTGGAAGAGACGCTGATGGCCGGACGCTGGCCGCAGCTAGCGCGCGCGTATATCGAATATCGCCATGACCGTGATTTAGCCCGTGAACAGCGTGGCAAACTGCATCACGCCATTCGCGGCCTGGTTGAACAAACCAATGCCGCGCTGCTCAACGAAAACGCCAACAAAGACAGCAAAGTGATCCCCACCCAGCGCGATTTGCTGGCAGGCATCGTTGCCAAACATTATGCCCAGCAGCAGCTGCTGCCGCGTGATGTGGTTCTGGCGCATGAGCGCGGTGAGATCCACTATCACGATCTCGACTATTCGCCATTTTTCCCGATGTTTAACTGCATGTTGATCGATCTTCAGGGCATGTTGAACAACGGCTTCAAGATGGGCAACGCCGAAATCGAGCCGCCAAAATCCATTGCCACCGCGACGGCGGTGACAGCACAAATTATTGCGCAGGTCGCCAGCCATATTTACGGTGGTACCACCATCAACCGCATCGATGAAGTGCTGGCGCCGTTTGTGACGCTTAGTCTGGAGAAACATCGCGCCGTGGCACAGCAGTGGCAGATCCCGGATGCGGAAGCCTATGCGCGCGTGCGCACCGAGAAAGAGTGTTATGACGCATTCCAGTCTCTCGAATATGAGGTCAACACGCTGCACACTGCCAACGGGCAGACGCCGTTTGTCACCTTTGGCTTTGGTCTTGGCACCGATTGGGCCGCACGCCTGATTCAACAGTCGATTCTGCGTAATCGCATCGCAGGGTTGGGGAAAAACCATAAAACTGCGGTGTTCCCGAAACTGGTATTTGCCATCCGCGAAGGGGTGAATCGTCGTCCCGGTGATTTTAACTACGACATCAAACAGCTGGCGCTGGAGTGTGCCAGCAAGCGCATGTATCCCGACATTCTCAATTACGACAAGGTGGTGGAAGTCACCGGTTCGTTCAAAACCCCGATGGGCTGCCGCAGCTTCCTCGGCGTGTATGAGGAAAACGGTAAGCAGATTCACGAAGGGCGCAACAATATTGGGGTCATAAGCCTGAACCTGCCGCGCATTGCACTGGAAGCCAAAGGCAATGAAGCTCATTTCTGGCTGCTGCTGGATGAACGGCTTGAACTGGCTAAACGGGCATTGATGACGCGCATCGCCCGGCTGGAGAAAACCAAAGCACGCGTAGCGCCGATTCTCTACATGGAGGGCGCGTGTGGCGTACGTTTGAACGCTGATGACGAAGTCGGCGCGATTTTCCGCAACGGCCGTGCTTCGATCTCGCTCGGCTACATCGGCCTGCATGAAACGCTGAACGCGCTGAGCGGCAATGAAGTCCATCCGTATGATGCGCAGCACCTGCGGGAAAAAGGTGTGGCGATTGTGCAGCGACTGCGTGCTGCTGTGGATGCGTGGAAAGACGAGACCGGCTACGGTTTTAGCCTGTACAGCACGCCAAGCGAGAATCTCTGCGATCGCTTCTGCCGGCTCGATGCCGCCGAATTTGGTGTGGTGCCGGGCGTGACCGACAAAGGCTACTACACCAACAGCTTCCATCTCGACGTCGAAAAGAAAGTGAATCCCTACGACAAGATCGACTTTGAAGCGCCCTACCCGGCCATCGCCAATGGCGGCTTCATCTGTTACGGCGAATACCCCAATATTCAACACAACCTCAAGGCGCTGGAGGATGTGTGGGATTACAGCTATCACCGCGTGCCCTATTACGGCACCAATACGCCAATCGATGAGTGCTACGAATGCGGCTTTACGGGTGAATTCAGTTGCACCAGCAAAGGCTTTACCTGTCCGTGCTGTGGTAACCACAATCCGGCACGGGTTTCCGTCACGCGCCGTGTTTGTGGCTATCTGGGCAGCCCCGACGCGCGCCCCTTTAACGCCGGTAAGCAGGAAGAGGTACAGCGCCGCGTTAAACATCTGGATGCCGGACAGTTAGGATGATGCGTATTCATCGCTATTACGCCGTCGATATCGTCAATGGGCCGGGCACGCGCTGCACGCTGTTTGTCGCCGGGTGCGAGCATCAGTGTCGCGGCTGCTACAACCAAAGTACCTGGCGCCTCGATTCCGGTGATCCCTTCACGCTGGAGATGGAAGAGCAGTTGATTGCCGATCTCAAGGATCAGCGCATTCCGCGTCAGGGGTTGTCGCTCAGCGGCGGCGATCCCCTGCATCCGCACAATGTGCCGCACATCCGTCGTCTGGTGAAACGCGTGCGGCGTGAATGCCCGGACAAAGATATCTGGCTGTGGACCGGCTATGAGATGGCGGAACTGAGCGCGGCACAGCGTGAAGTGGTGGATGAAATTGATGTGCTGATCGACGGGCGGTTTGTGGAAGCGGAGAAAGATGCGCGGCTGCTATGGCGCGGCAGCCGCAATCAGAAGATCTGGTATTTACGTCAGCCACAGGGCGATCGTACCGAGGATCATACCGCTCAGCGCCACGCCAATCAGCGCGATCCACAGCGCGCGCGCCGGGAAGGCACGGTGCAGCATCAGTAGCGATGGCACACTCACGGCGGGTAAGGTTACCAGCAGCGCCAGCGCAGGCGCGATCCCCATGCCCGCCAGCATCATGGTCTGTACAATGGGAATTTCTGCAGCGGTGGGAATGCCAACCAACCAGCCCGCTATCGCCATCAGCATCACCCAAACCAGCCTGTTCCCCACGGCGCCACCGCCCTGCGGGAACGTCCAGCCTCCCGCAGCACCCAACACAAGAACGCCTACGATATACAGCGGGATGGTGTTCCAGAACAGCCGCCACATCACGCGCAGCCAGCGAGTCAGAAACGGCTGCTCGCTGTCGGCAGCCATCACCATGGGCGCGGCAATGGTTTGTTCTGGCACGCTACGCTGCACCAGCGATGCAATGCCTGGCACCATGATCACGCCCGCCACCAGCCGAATCGCCGCGAAGTGCCAACCCAGCACAAATCCCATAAAGATTAGCGTGGCGGGATTTAATAGCGGATTGGCCAGCCAAAAGGCCATCGCCGCCCCGCTGGATACCTGCGACTGACGCAAACCCGCCGCCACCGGCGCGGCACAACAGGTGCACATCATCCCCGGCAAGCCTAAACCGGTGCCGATCAGCGTCGATCCAAACCGCGAGTTGCCCATCAGGCGCAGCAGCCAGTTGCGTGGGATCAGCACCTGTACCAGCGATCCCAAAATCACACCCAGCACTGCGGCTTTCCAGACGGCGAGGAAGTAAACCATCGCGTAATCCAGCGCCGCGCGCCACGGTGAATCCGCGGCATTCGCCAAAATGGATATGCCGATTGAATGGGTTTCAGCCGCTGTGAAGGCTTTGCCGTAATAGGGCTGCCATTTGACGTACCACAGGCCAATGACGACGACGGCGAGGAACAGCAAGGGTTTCCACCATGCGAAGCGCGCCGCTGGTGCAGAAGATGCAAGTTGGGTCATAGCAGATTCCGTATTCTACAGAATAACGAATGCCGCACTGGGAAGTGAGGCGGTTAATCCATAGTGTTATTCAGGTTATTGGAATCTGCTACGCAAAGTTAGCGTAAGTTTGATCGGGCGCGGAAAATTAACTTTCGCCGGTTTTATCGCGCTGCCAAAGGATTTTTTTGCCGAAGCCCAGCGCGTTGTCAGTCATCTTCAGCTCATCCAACATAATCTCCCACAAGGGTGCCTGAACCTTGCGGGCAATCGGATAACGTTTCTGGTAGGCATGCCGCGCCTGCGCTTCACGCTCTCCAGTAAGCTGCTGAATACGGCCACTGTACTGCACGCCTTTGATTAGCAACACGGTTTTCGGCTGGCCGTTAACCGTCCCCGCCACGCGCGGATTAGCTTGCATAAGGGTGCCGTGTCGCGTATCGGGTTCGGTCATCAACCAAAACGCCATTCGTGTTTCATCCAGCACGTAAAAGCAGTTGGCACACCACAGATCGTCGCCATGACTGGCGCACAATGACAGGGCACGCTGTTTTTTAAGAAAACGAATAAGATGAGAATGGTCAGACACAATGCAACTCCATGTGGCAGATAGCGAGGCTAGCCTAAGCGCGCTACACTGCCCAACAGCCATTGAACAGGAAAAGTCATATGCAACAGGGCTGGCAGCTCTATATGCTGCAAACCGCCGCCGGGATGCTTTATACAGGCATTACCACAGATGTTCATCGCCGCCTGCAGCAGCATCAATCCGGGAAAGGTGCGCGCGCATTGCGTGGCAAGGGTCCGCTGACGCTGGTGTTTAACTGTGATGCCGGCGATCGCGCAGCCGCTTCGCGCCTGGAATATCAGGTGAAGCAGCTCAGTCGCACGCAAAAGCTGCTGCTGGTATCGCAGCAGCCTTCATGCCTGAATGCGTGGTTTAATCGAAACGATTAAAAGGTTCGGAGAAAGCGATTAATCCTTCTGCGCCCGTAAATGCATCATCCGCTAATTTATACACCTGAAATGCCGCTTCACTGCCCAGCCAGCGACAGTGCAAGCCGTGACGTGCCGCCGGTTCGAAGCCCAACGGGTTGTAGAATTCGGGATCGCCCAAGACCACCACCGCGCTGTAGCTGAACTCGTTCAGGGAATCGAGCCCTTCATACACCAGCTGTTTGGCAATGCCCTGCTTGCGCACGGATTCATCCACCGCCAGAGGCGCCAGCGCCACCCAATTGCGGTCTTCACCTTGTAAGGTCACCGGGCTAAAGGCGGCATAACCTAATACCTGCCCTTCATCATCCGTGGCCACTACACCTAGCGTTAATAAACCATCTTCACGCAGCTGCTGCACCAGTTCAGCCTCGGCGGAGGTCGCAAAACTACGCTTCAATAAGCTGTCGATGCCCGCCGCATCCACACCAATTTCAGTACGAATCAACATGAGATCCCCGCGCGCGCCTCAGCGGCCTCCGCGTCCTGTTTCATTCCTGCCTCAACAAAGGCAGCCAGCTGCTGCAACCCCGTGCGCAAAGACGTGGGCATGGCCTCCAGTTCAATGGCATCCATCAAATTCTTCACCTCCAAACCCAGCTCCGTGTCGCCCTCAATCACCAGACGGCGTTGGAAGAACAACATATCGGGGTCTGCTTTGCGTGCTGCCACCAGCAACAAGTCGTTGGCTTCACCGCGGAACCAGACATCTGCCTCGGCGTCGCGTGAAACGGTCAGGCGTCCATTCTGCAAGGTGGTGATCCAGCGCAGATTCACATCTGCAATCTCAATCCCAAGAAAGCGCCCTTCCAGAAAGTCTAACTCACCTTCAGACAAAGCATGACGAAATTGCCAGTTTAAGAGTTGTTGCAAAACCACTTTTTTTACAGGGAATGGGGTGAATGAAATAGGTAAGGCAAGGAATTCTGGGCCTTTTTTCACCATCAGGCCGCGTAAGCGCGAAAACATCATCAACAATCCCTTCAGAAAATTTTACCTATATTGCCACATCCAGACGCCCTCGCCTCCACTGAGATCAAGGAAATTGCGGAAGAATTGATTAAATAATCTTCACTCTGCATGCTGACTGACGCTTTCACTGCCTTAAATCAACATTCACGCCTGTCGCCTTCCCTACACTTTAACGCTTCGGAATTCGGGGGAGGAAATGTATGGAACTGCTGTGTCCAGCGGGGAATTTACCTGCGCTGAAATCGGCGGTGGAGCATGGCGCCGATGCAGTGTATGTCGGTTTGAAAGATGACACCAATGCCCGCCACTTTGCTGGCCTTAATTTTACTGACAAGAAGCTGGCAGAAGCGGCGCGCTTCCTGCACCAGCATCGCCGCAAGCTGCACGTGGCCATCAATACCTTTGCCCATCCTGATGGGATGAATCGCTGGCAAACGGCCATTGATGTGGCGGCGCAGAACGGCGCAGATGCCTTGATTCTCGCCGATATCGCTACGCTGGAGTATGCCGCGCAGCGTTATCCGCAGGTGGAACGCCATCTTTCCGTGCAAGCTTCGGCGACAAATTTGCAGGCCATCCACTTTTACCATCGCCATTTCGATCTCAGCCGCGTGGTGTTGCCGCGCGTACTGTCGATGCATCAGGTTAAACAGCTGGCGCGTGAAACACCGGTGCCGCTGGAAGTCTTTGCCTTTGGCAGCCTGTGCATTATGGCGGAAGGCCGTTGCTATCTCTCCTCCTGGCTGACGGGGGAATCACCCAACAGTGCGGGTGCCTGCTCGCCGGCAAAATTCGTGCGCTGGCAGCAAACGCCGCTGGGGATGGAATCACGCCTGAATGAAGTGCTGATTGATCGTTACAGCGCCGATGAGAGCGCCGGTTATCCCACGCTGTGTAAAGGGCGCTATCAAGTGGATGACCAGCGCTATCACGTGCTGGAAGAACCCACCAGCCTGAATACCTTATCGCTGTTGCCGGAGTTGCTTCGCGCCAATATCGCTTCGGTAAAAATTGAAGGCCGCCAGCGCAGTCCGGCTTATGTGGCGCAAGTAGCAAAAGTGTGGCGCCAGGCGATTGATCGCTGCATGGCCTCGCCCGAGCAATTCGCGGTGCAGGAACCCTGGATGCGCGCGTTGGGCGAACTTTCTGAAGGTAGCCAGACCACGCTCGGTGCCTATCACCGCAGCTGGCAGTGAGGAGATGCTATGAAATATGCCATCGGGCCGGTGCTGTGGTACTGGCCAACGGAAACGCTGGAACGCTTTTATCAGCAGGCTGCCGTCAGCTCTGCTGACATCATCTACCTCGGCGAAGCGGTATGCAGTAAACGTCGTGCAACCTCATTCCAGCAATGGATGGAATTAGCACGCCACCTGGCACAACACGATAAACAGGTCGTGCTCAGCACGCTGGCGCTGTTGCAGTCGCCTTCGGAAGTCAAAGAGCTGCGGCGCTATGTGGAGAACGGTGAGTTTTTGCTGGAAGCCAACGACATCGGCACCGTTAACATGGCAGCCGAACGTAAGCTGCCGTTTGTCGCCGGGCCAACGCTTAACGTCTACAACGCGCAAACGCTACAGTTGCTGCTCAAAGAGGGTATGACGCGCTGGTGTTTACCGGTCGAGATGTCGCGCGACTGGCTGATTCAACTGTTGCAGCAGTGCGATGCCGCAGGCCTGCGCGACAAGTTCGAAGTGGAGGTATTGGGCTATGGCCATCTGCCGCTGGCGCTGTCGGCACGCTGCTTTACCGCCCGTTCCGAAAATCGCGCCAAAGATGACTGTCAAACTTGCTGTATTCACTATCCCACTGGTCGCCGCGTG
The DNA here is from genome assembly GCF_032082325.1 of Pantoea sp. CTOTU50773. Taxonomy (NCBI): domain Bacteria; kingdom Pseudomonadati; phylum Pseudomonadota; class Gammaproteobacteria; order Enterobacterales; family Erwiniaceae; genus Pantoea; species Pantoea sp. CTOTU50773. The sequence continues at coordinate 20,424 of NZ_DAMDQC010000060.1, forward strand.
CTGTCACAGGAGGGCCAACAGGTGTTTGTGTTGAATGGCATCCAGACCATGAGCGGCTACTGTTATAACCTTGGTAACGATTTGGCCGGCATGCATAACTGGATCGACATCGTACGCCTCTCGCCGCAGGATGAAACCACGCTAACAGAGGTTGCTCGCTTCCGTGCGAACGAAGCCGGTGAAGCGCCGCTGATGATGGCGCGCGGCAGTGAATGCAATGGTTACTGGCGTCGTTTAGCGGGTATGGCGCTTGAAGGCGGACGGTAAAGGCACATTCCGGCTATATTCCTGCTGTTAATAGCAGTTTTAATATGGGTAATGATGCGTAATACTGACTGGCGCAGGTCTGATAACACCTGCGCCATCATTATCTGGAGTGCCCATGTCTGAGAAAAAAAACGTTCGCCTGTCCGTGCTGGATCTTGCACCTATCCCGCAAGGTTCTGCTGCGCGCGAAGCTTTCCACAATTCGCTGGCGCTGGCGCGTCAATCTGAAGCCCTTGGTTTCCATCGTTACTGGCTCGCTGAGCACCACAACATGACCGGTATCGCCAGTGCGGCAACCTCCGTGTTGATTGGCTATCTGGCCGCGAATACCGAAACTCTGCGCCTCGGATCTGGCGGTATTATGCTGCCCAACCACGCACCGCTGGTGATCGCTGAACAGTTTGGTACGCTCGAATCCTTATACCCTGGCCGTATTGATTTAGGGCTGGGCCGTGCGCCAGGTTCTGACCAGCGCACCATGCTCGCACTGCGCCGCCATCTCTCCAGCGCCCAGGCGGACAGCTTCCCGGAAGATGTAGCAGAACTGATTCGTTGGTTTGATGCCGAAGAGGGTGAGCATCCTCCGGTACAACCGGTACCGGGTTTAGGCTTAAAGATTCCAGTCTGGTTATTGGGTTCCAGCCTCTACAGCGCACAACTGGCTGCACAGCTCGGCTTGCCGTTCGCCTTTGCTTCCCACTTTGCACCGGACCTGTTGTTCCAGGCTTTGCATCTCTATCGTGAGAAATTCAAGCCTTCTGCGCGTCTGGCGAAACCTTATGCCATGGTGTGCGTCAACGTGGTCGCGGCGGATAGCGAGCGCGATGCGCGCTTCCTGTTTACCTCGATGCAGCAGCAGTTTATTAATCTGCGCCGGGGCAAACCGGGCCCGCTGCCAGCTCCTGTCGAAAACATGGATAACCTCTGGTCACCATCAGAGCAGTACGGTGTACAGCAGGCGTTGAGCATGTCGATTGTCGGTGACAGCGATAAAGTGCGTCAGGGGCTGGCTGCGCTGATGCGCGAAACGCAGGCCGATGAAATCATGGTTAATGGCCAGATTTTCGATTCACAGGCCCGTCTGCGTTCCTTCGCACTGGCGATGGAAGCGGCACGCTCGCTGTAACGTTTACTGCTGTGGGGTCAATCCTTCTGGCCCCACAGCCACCATACGCACATCACGAGCCGGCGATTGCCCGTAAAAACGGCTGTATTCACGGCTAAACTGCGAAGCGCTCTGATACCCCACGCGATAACCTGCGGTTCCCGCATCTAACTTATCAATCAACATCAAACGCCGCGCTTCGTTAAGACGTAACTGCTTTTGATACTGCATTGGTGTCATGGCCGTGACCGATTTGAAGTGATGGTGCAGCGACGAAATACTCATGCCCACGCTACTGGCCAGTTGATCCATCTTGAGCGGCTGATGAAAGTTTTCACGTAGCCAGCGTGCCGCGCGCGCCACTTTGTTGCCCGGCCGCTCCGTCAACGCCATGTTGAGGATGCGAGGTCCTTCCGGCCCGGTAAGGAGTCGATAGAAAATCTCTTGCTCAATTAACGGTGCCAGCGCTGGAATATCCTGAGGTTGATCCAACAGCTCAATCAGGCGGATCACCGCATCGACTAACGGCGGGGCCACTTTGTGCACAGTGATACCACGTTCGTTGGTCACCGCTGCGCCGATCTGCTGCAACGGGAAATGTTCGAGGTAGTGCATCAGGCGCGTTTCGTTGATGGTGATCCCCACGCCCAGATTCGGTTTTTCCTCCGTGGCCTGTACCACGCAGGATTGCACTGGCATATCCAGCGTCACCAGTAGCAGATCGCCCGGCCCGTAATGCATCACGTCTTCACCCATGCGCAATGCCTTTTGCCCTTGCGCCACCAGTGCAAAGCTGGCCCAGGTCGCAATATGCGACAGGCTCGTGGGTTTGGAGCTTCGGCCAAATGAGAGAAAATCGATGGGGCTGAAGTGACGGCCATCTTCCGGGGTATGGCGCGCAATCATCGCCACCAACTGCTGCCACTGTTCCTGATGAATCATGCGTTGCGCACTCCGTGATGAGTGATCACTGTCTCCGCATTCTCGCCTTTCGCTCGCGTGACGCCTAGTCCCTGCACAACACATTTGCAGGATTGTGCAAAAAGCTTGCAGGATTGCGCTACCGCAAAATTGTATGGACAGCGCATGCTTACCCTTCCCCGAATTCTCAGGTGGAGAGACACAATGAAAGCACTTGAAGGCAAAATTGCGCTGGTAACGGGCGCGTCGAAAGGCATTGGCGCCGCCATTGCTATGACTTTCGCGGCGGCCGGTGCTCGGGTCGTGGTTAACTATCGACAGGATGAGGCGGGCGCGGCAGATGTGGTCACTGACATCTGCGAGCTGGGCAGCGACGCCATCGCCGTTCAGGCCGATATCTCACGCGAGGCCGATGTGCAGCGTCTGTTCGCTCGCAGCATCGAGCAGTTTGGCGCACCGGATATTGTGGTCAATAATGCTGGCATCTTCCATCACGGTGACTTTGCCGAGCTCAGCCTTAGCGAAATGCAGCAGCAACTCAATGTGAACCTGTTAGGTACAGTGTTAGTGTGCCAGCAGGCGGCAAAACACTTCCCTGCGCGGGGTGGATCGATCATTAACCTGAGTGCGCTTCACAGTAAGCAGAGCACGCCTGGCTCAGTGCTGTGGGCCGCGACCAAAGGCGCAATCGATACCTTAACGCAAGGTCTGGCTCGTGAATTGGGGCCACGTAATATTCGCGTCAATGCGCTGGCACCAGGAATCATCCTGACCGAAGGTTTACTGGCAGCGAAGAAGATGAATCCGGATGTCAAAGCGAAACTGATCGCCGCGACGCCACTAGGCCGATTTGGTCTGCCAGAAGATGTGGCGCAGGTTGCCCTGTTTCTGGCATCAGAAGAGTCAGCCTACGTCAGTGGAGAGCGGGTGTTAATTGCCGGCGGCGTGTAACGTTTAATTTACGAGCATAAAAAAAAGGGACGCCGCGGCGTCCCTTTTTACTATTTAGCGTTTTATCGCTTACGCGTCACGACGACGTGGTGCAGAAGCACCTTCTGGACGTGGGCAACGACCGCCTTCACGGTTGAAGCGTCCGCCTTCACGGCCACCTTCACGACGTTCAGAGAAGCGACGTGGTGCTCCTTCGCCACGCGGAGCGCCATTACCACGACGCTCGCCATCACGACCGCCTGGACGACGTTCACTACGCTCGAACGCAGGAGCATCACCCATCAACTGCATGTTCATCGGCTTGTTCAGGATGCGCGTGCGAGTGAAGTGCTGCAGAACTTCGCCCGGCATACCTTTAGGCAGCTCGATGGTTGAGTGCGTACCAAACAGCTTGATGTTACCGATGTAACGGCTGCTGATGTCGCCTTCGTTAGCAATCGCGCCCACGATATGGCGAACTTCAACACCATCATCACGGCCCACTTCAATGCGGTACAGCTGCATTTCGCCAACGTCACGACGTTCGCGACGTGGAGCGCCATCACGGTCACCGCGGCTTTCGCGTGGACCACGTGAGTCACGTGAATCGCGACGATCATCGCGGTCGCGGAACTCACGACGTGGTGGGCGTGGTGCTTCTGGTGGCAGAATCAGTGGACGTTCGCCCTGTGCCATTTTCAGCAGTGCTGCGGCCAGTGTTTCGAGATCCAGATCTTCGCCCGGCTGCATTTTGCTCAGCAGTGCACGGTACATATCCAGATCGCTGCTTTCCAGCTGCTGCTGTACTTTCGCGGCGAATTTAGCCAGACGGCGCTCGCTCAGCAGTTCTGCATTTGGCAGTTCAACTTCTGGAATAGTCAACTTCATGGTGCGTTCGATGTTACGCAGCAGACGACGCTCGCGGTTCTCAACGAACAGCAGCGCACGGCCAGCACGACCCGCACGACCGGTACGACCGATACGGTGAACGTAAGACTCAGCATCCATTGGGATGTCATAGTTAACAACCAGGCTGATACGCTCAACGTCCAGACCACGTGCTGCAACGTCGGTCGCGATCAGGATATCCAGACGACCATCTTTCAGGCGCTCCAGTGTCTGCTCACGCAGAGCCTGGTTCATGTCACCGTTCAGTGCTGCGCTGTTATAGCCGCTGCGCTCCAGCGCTTCAGCCACTTCCAGCGTAGCGTTTTTGGTACGCA
>NZ_DAMDQC010000061.1:0-24230 GCF_032082325.1 Pantoea sp. CTOTU50773
GATTTCTGCAGCCAGCCAGGACGGCGTGAAAGATCTCTGCTGGGACGTGATGACCTTCATCATCGAGAACCCGAAAGAAGCGGAAGAAGAAGCGAAAGAGCCGGAGAAAGTGGCCTTCATGTGGGATGATTATCACCGCGAAGCCATGGAAACCGCTCAGGAAGTGGAAGAAGACGACGATTGGGATGACGACTGGGACGAGGAAGACGACGAAGGCGTCGAAATCATTTACCAGCGTTAATCGCAAAACAGAAAGCGGCCAATTGGCCGCTTTTTTTATGGCTGCTGAGTGCCATTTTCATCTCCCGATGAAAGGGCATCGTGTGCAGCAATCCGGCGCGATGATTCTGCCCCCTGGAATAAGGAGGTGAGGGCCGTCGCGGAAAATTACCCCAGCACCGCCACCGTCAATCGCGATGTGCAGCACAGTTGATCGCGTCCATTGCGAATCTCAATTTCCCAGCTCTGGTTGCGTGCGCCAAGGTGCAAAGGACGGCAGATGCCGCGCACTTCACCGCTGCTCACCGCGCGATGATGGCTGGCACTGACCTCAATCCCCACCACACTTTTTCCCTCTTCCACACTCAGATAACCGGCAATCGATCCCATCGATTCCGCCAGCACCACTGACGCACCGCCGTGCAGCAGGCCAAACGGCTGCTGCGTGCGGGTATCCACTGGCATAGTTGCCTCAAGGTAATCGTCGCCAATCACCGTGAACACGATGCCGACGTGCGACACCAGCGAGTTATCCCCCAGGGTATTTAAGGTTGCCAGATCAACCGATCGTTTCCAGATTGCCATATCAGGATCCCAGCGTTGCGCCACCGTCGACCACAATATCCTGCAGCACCACGTGGCTGGCAAGATCTGAGGCCAGGAACAGAACGTTGTTCACGATCTCTTGCGGTTTCGCGATCTTACGCAGTGGGATCCCCAACTTGTACTGATCCGGGAAGCCGTTGATCATCTCCTGCTCTGCTTCCGGCGTATGCCACAGGCTACGTTGCATATCGGTATCGGTTGAACCCGGTGAAACGATGTTGCAGCGCACGCCAAACGGTGCCATTTCCAGACCGACGGTGAGGCACAGGCTACGTAGTGCGGCTTTGGAAGCGCCATAAGCGGACATGCCGAGACGTGGCGCGTGAGCCGCGTTAGAAGCGATGGTAACAATCGCCCCCGCGCGCTGCTGGCGGAATACCGGCAGCGTTTGCTGGAACATATTGAAGGCGCCACCGGCGTTCACCGCCAGACACGCCTGCCAGTCTTCGAATGCGAGTGCTTCGGTACTGCCGACGCGCAGGATCCCGGCGCCGTTGACCAGCACATCCAGACGAGGCTGCTCAGCCAGCAGACGCTGGCACACGGCTTTCACCTCCGCCGCATTCGCTACATCCAGAACCTGAGTGGCAAACGGGTAGTCGGGCTGCTCAAAACGCAGATCGAAGCCGATCACCTGTGCGCCGGCCTGATGGAATGCCAGCGCCGTGTGGTAACCAATGCCTTTACCCGCGCCGGTTACCCAGACGATTTTTCCGTTAAAGTCGAAAGAGGCACTCATTTGGCAGGCGTCCGTGACAGTAGTGCCCACCAGCCATCAATGCTCGGATTTTTTGCCAGGCTAACGAAATCGATGTCGTTGTGCACCTGGCGCCAGCGCGCCGCCAGCGCCATCACGCGTACGGAATCCAGGCCGTAGTCGATCAGGTTTTCATCATCTTCTGGCACATCGTCATCTTCCAGCAGCGGCAGAATCAGCGCACGCAGATCGTCTTTGCTCAGCGGCAGCGGCATCAGATCGGCGGTCATCACCACTTTGCCGCTGCGGCCAGCGGTGTAGGTCAGTGCCATCATGTGCTCTTCACGGCTGAAGTCGGCCAGCGCATCCGCCACCATAAACGGCTGGATGTTACGCATAAAGGCGTCAGTGGCGGTGGTCAGGCAGCCGATGTGGGCGTAAACGCCGGTAATGATCAGCTGATCGCGGCCCATCTCCTGCAGGATCGATTCCAGCGGCGAGCGGACAAAGGCGCTGTAACGCCATTTGGTTAACACCTGATCGTCCTGATCTGGCGCCAATGCATCTACGATCTTCTGTTGATCCGGATGCTTATTCAGGCCTGGTCCCCACATGTCGTTGAGCAGTGCGCGATCGGCATCGCTCTGCTCGTTGGGCTGCGCGGTGTAGAACACCGGAATACCTTGCGCTTTGCAGTAGGCGCGCAGGCGGGCAATGTTTTCCACAACCTGATCGATCAGCGGACTGTTCTCGCCCCAGAAATTCAGGAAATAAGCCTGCATATCATGGATCAGGAGGGCAGCACGCTGTGGCTCAACGGTCCATTTCACCTTGTTGGTCGGCAGTTCAGTGGCGGCAGGCAGCGCGTAAGAATTCAGTTTTGGAATAGCCATTACAATCTCCGGAATAGGTTCAGGCTTGCGCTTGTTGGTCAGCAAGCTGTTGGCGTAAACGTTTTTTATCCACCTTGCCAACCGGGGTCAGTGGCAGGGCATCTACGCAGGTAATACGATCGGGTAATTTAAACTCGGCGACACCGAGATCGCGCAGATGACGGCGCAGCGCCACCGCTTTGATTGGCTGGCTGGCAACAATAAAGGCGCAGCTTTTTTCACCCATCAGTTCATCTGTCATCGACACCAGCGCGGCATGAATCACATCCGGATGGCGCTGCAGCAAATTCTCGATCTCTTCTGCGGCGATCTTCTCGCCGCCACGGTTGATCTGATCCTTCTCGCGGCCCTGCACGGTGATGTAACCCTGCGGGTTGATCTCAATCAGATCGCCGGAGCAGTAAAAGCCGTTAGCATCAAAGCTAGCGGCATTGTGTTCCGGGCTTTTGTAGTAGCCACGGAAGGTGTACGGACCGCGTGTCATCAGGCGACCCACCGTGCCGTGCGGCAGCGCATTACCGTGTTCATCCGCCACCCAGACTTCGTCATCTTCAGAAATCGGTCGGCCCTGAGTGGTCAGCACGATTTTCTCGTCATCGCCAAAGCGGGTGTAGTTCACCAGACCTTCGGCCATGCCAAACACCTGCTGTAATTGGCAGCCAATTTCGCTCTGGATGCGTGCCGCCAGGGTTTCGCCGAGCTTCGCGCCGCCGACCTGAATGCGCTGCAGCGTAGCCAGCTGCTTGTTGCTACCCCATTCCTGAATCGCCTGCAGCCACAGGCTCACTGCGGGTGGCACCAGACCGGTATCGGTGACCTGGTGCTTCTCAATCAGCGGGAAGCACAGCGTAGCGCTGGGATCAGCGGCGAGGATCACCTGGCCCCCGGCATAAAACACACCAAGTGAACCCGGTGAGCTCATAGCGAAGTTATGCGGTGCGGGCAGGGCGATCAGATAACGCGTGTCAGCCGTGACTTCACAGATCTCATCGCTGGCGCGAATACTGTAGTAGTAATCGTTGTGCGTGCGCGGAATCAATTTTGGTGTCCCGGTGCTGCCACCGGAGAGCTGGAAAAACGCCACTTCATCAGCGGCGCTCGGCGTGGGCTGATAATCGCCTACCGCTTCCGCCATCAAAGCTTCGAGAGTGTTTTCTTTATCACCGTCATTACGCAGGATGATCTGCTGCAGTGACGGTTGAGCGGCACAAAGCGCACCAATAAAGGTGTCATCGCCAAACAGCGCGTGACTGCGATCGGCAATTAGCAGTTTAGGCTCAATCTGCGCGGCATAGGCGGTCAGCTCGGTGCGCTGATGGCTATACAGCGCGAAGACGGATGCTACGCCCAGTTTAAACAGCGCAAAGACCGTGACGTAAAACTCCGCCACGTTGCCTAGCTGCACTAACGCAGTATCACCCTGTTGCAGGCCACGGCGCTGCAGGGCTGCCGCGAGGTTATCGGTTAGCTGATTCAGCTCGCGATAGCTGATTTGACGATCGCCGTCGATGACCGCGATTGCATCATTCTCTTGATGACGCGCCAGGATATCGGTCATTGGCACATCGAGCCAATAGCCTTTTTCGCGATAGCGCGCAGCCAAATCTTCAGGCCAGCGGGTATAGGGAATGCTCATGCTCTTTCCTTTATTGCAGTCCAAAAGCGCGCAACATGGTATCCAGCTTCACGCCGGTTTCGCGCCATTCTGATTCAGGTTGGGAATCGGCAACGATGCCTGCGCCCGCAAACAGTCGCACGCGTGCACCGTGCACGGTGCCACAACGAATTGTCACCACCCATTCGCCGTTGCCTTCACTGTCACACCATCCCACAATGCCGCCAAACAGCTGACGATCAAAAGGCTCTAATTGCTGAATCAGCTGCTGAGCACGCTGGTGTGGGAAGCCGCTTAATGCGGGGGTCGGATGAAGCAGGCAGGCCAGCGACAAGGCGTTCTCACGATCATCCTGTACCTCACCATCGATTTGCGTCGCGAGGTGCCATAAGGTCGCGGTGGTGATCAATGACGGTACCGTCGGCACGGAAAGCAGGCGACTGCGCGGTTGCAGCGTATTGCGCATCGCATCTGTGACCAGCTGGTGTTCATGACGATCTTTGCTGGAGTCCATCAGCGTATTGCCCGCTGCCTGATCCTGTTGGCTATCGTGGTGATCACGACGTGCTGAGCCCGCCAGCGGGCACGAGCTAAAATCGCGGCCCTGCTTACGCAGCATCAGCTCCGGGCTGGCCCCCACCAGTGCACCGCCTTGTGGCAGCGGCAGATGGAAGTGATAGCTATTCGGATTCTGCGCAATGACGCGTTGCATCAGTGCCGCGGTATCCACTGGCTGTTCGGTGACAATATCCATCAGGCGCGACAGCACCACTTTATCTAGGTCACCGCGTTGCGTTGCTGTCACCGCATCGGCCACCATTTGGGTAAAGACATCGTGATCCGGCACCGCCACGCGACGACGTACCTGCGGCAGCTCACTGGCAGCCGCAGGCAGCGCATTCTGTAGGTCGGCACGATGAAAAGTTTGATACGTTTCAGGAATAAACAGGGCCGCAGGCTGACTCACGTCAAACGGAATCGCACCCACCAGGATCGGATTCTCAATGCCTTGTTGTTTTGCCGCCGCAAAATGTTGATGCAGCTGAAGTTGAAAATCACCCTGCAATGATGCAGCGTCTGCCACAGAGGTGGTTATCGTGGTATAGCAGCCTTGAGTCGCGAGGCTTCGCCACGGCGAGGTAAAGAGGAACCCACGACATAACGCAGAAAAATCCTCTAATAAGGCATTTTCAAACATGGATGATTCCACCATAATTTTCACCTATAAATGATAAGATTATTAAGAATGATTATCATTTTTATTATGGGCCTGTAACCTACGTCGATTGGACAAAAGAGTCAATCCATTCGCGGGATTTCCCGCATGATTAGGCGTAATCGGAAGGTGACGTCGAGCCGTGCAATAAGCTAAAAGGTGGACCAAAACTTATGAATAAATGCGGTTTATTGGGACTGACAGCCCTGTTGTTTATTTTCCAGACTTTCACAGGGCTCGCACAGGCAGAACAGGGATGGCCGCGCACGGTGCAGGGGGCAAAGGGTTCAATTACCTTAAACAAAGCTCCGCAGCGTATTGTTTCAACCAGCGTCACCTTAACTGGATCATTGCTGGCAATTGATGCACCGGTGGTGGCCTCCGGTGCGACCGCTCCGAACAGCCGTCTGGCCGACGATCAGGGTTTTTTCCGTCAATGGGGTGAGGTGGCAAAACAGCGCCATGTAAAACGTCTCTATATTGGCGAGCCGAGTGCCGAAGCGGTGGCCGCAGAAGCACCAGACCTGATTCTGGTGAGCGCCACAGGTAATGATTCTGCGATTAAACTCGCCAGCCAGCTTTCCGCCATCGCACCGACGCTGGTGGTGAATTACGACGACAAGAGCTGGCAGGATGTGGTGACGCTGCTAGGCCAGGCAACCGGTCACGAAGCGCAGGCTGCACAGCGGGTGAAGGCTTTTGACGATCGTGAAGCAGCGTTGAAAAAAGCCATCACCTTACCGCCGCAGCCCGTGTCTGCCTTGGTGTGGAACGGCGATGGGCGTGCCGTCAACGTGTGGACCACGGAGTCAGCGCAGGGCAAACTGCTGGAGCAACTTGGCTTTACCCTCGCCGTTCCACCCGCCAGCGTGCAGCAAGGCCACAGCATGGGCCAGCGTAAAGACATCATTCAGCTGTCGGGTGAGAATGTGGGAAGCGGTTTGACGGGCAAAACCTTCCTGCTGTTTGCGGCTGATGACAAAACCACGCAGTCGGTGATCGGCAATCCGTTTCTCGCGCAAAACGCGGCGGTTAAGGATAAGCAGGTATTCCCGCTTGGCGTCGATTCGTTCCGTCTGGATTACTACAGCGCCAGCAATCTGCTGGCGCGTCTGGAGAAACTGTTCGTTAAATCATGATGCCTGCTCCGCCAGCTCAGGGGCTGGCGGCGCATAACGACGTAAACGGCCCATTACACACCACATCACAACCCCCAACAGCGCTGCCGCAAAACCAAACGCGGCGGCAGCCTGTGGCGGCAATAACCACGATCCCATGGCCCCAATCATCGCCGCACCGATCGCATCTCCGGTGACATTTTGCGCGGTCCACAAGCCGTTAATGCGGCCCAGCAGATGGTCTGGCGTCAGCAGTTGAATCATCGCGTACTGCACCAGACTGTTGATGGCACTGAAATAACCAAACGCCACCAGACACAGCAGCGCCAGCGGCAGATTGGGCATCAGACTGAATAATCCCAGCGCGATAAATCCGGCCACCGCACTGCCCAGCACCAGCTGTCCCGGTCGGGCTGCATGTTTCAGTTTACCGCTGGTGAACGCGCCGATGGCGGCACCCAGAGGCACGGCTGCGTAGAGCATGCCAAGCTGGTTAGCACTCACTGACCAATGTGGTGCGAGAGCGGGGTAGAGCACGCGAATTGCGCTGGCCAGAGTGACCAGAGCACCTATCAGCGCCACCATGCCGACAATCGGGCTGGCAAACAGGAACTGCACCCCGGCGGCCAGCGACTTCAGCGGATGTTCACGCGGCTGAGGTGGCGGCGGGAGTTGCGGTAATTTCAGCAGCGTCAGTACGGTAATCAGTGTGCCAAACGCGGTTAAGCCGTAGTTCCACATTACACCGCCGTGCGCAATGACCAGTCCGGCAATGGCTGGCGAGAGGATGGAGCCAAAACGCACCGTCAGCATGGTGATGGCGCCGGCCTGCATAATGTTTTCGCGCCCCACCAGCGCCGGTGTGGCCGCCAGCAGCGCCGTGACGCCAATCGCGCCAAAGAAGCCATCCCAGAATCCCAGCAGATACACCGCAATCAGTGAAGGCTGCGGCAGCGCAGCGTTAATCGCCAGCGCGATAAAGCCCAAGCCGCAGGTGGATCGGGCAAGCAAAATCAGTTTCTTACGCTCGTAGCGATCGGCTAACACCCCGCCGGTTAGCAGACCAATAAACATACCGGATGCGGCGAGGGTGACGGCCAATCCCACCAAAAGCGGGGAGTGCGTCATCTGCTGAATCTGCACCGGCACCGCCACGGCGAGCATGCCTAATGCGACAATCGAGATGAATCGGGCAATAAATACTGCGCGAAATGCCGCATGGGTTTTCAGCAGGGAGAGATCGATAAAGTGGGAAGATTTGTTCATTTGTTCGCCTTTTTGCACCAATTTTCCTCATCGTCCGCGAGGCGAGTCATGGTAACATAGGCAAACGCGAGTAATAACGATAACCATTATCAAATTGCGTTGCGCATGCGACGACGTTGAACAGTGAAGGTTTAGAACGATGCGCCAGATCCGTGCATTAGCAGGCTCAGGGATTCTGCTCTTGCTCCTCATCGCGCTCAGCTTGATGCTGGGGGCAAAATCGATACCCATTTCCGATGTTTATCATTCTCTTACCTCAGGCTGTGACAACGCTGAGTGCGTGATTGTGCGTGATGCACGCTTGCCTCGTACGCTGGCCGGATTGCTGGCGGGTGTCGCCCTTGGATTAGCAGGCGCACTAATGCAAAGCCTGACGCGCAATCCACTGGCCGATCCGGGCATTCTCGGCGTTAACGCAGGTGCCGGGTTTGCGGTGGTGATCGGCATTGCGCTGTTTGGCGCGGATTCTCCCCTCGATTGGCTCGGCTTCGCGTTTGCCGGTGCACTGCTGGCGTCATTGCTGGTGGCGATGACGGGGGCGATTGGCGGCGGGCGAGTCAATCCGGTACGCCTGACGTTAGCCGGCGTAGCGCTGGGCGCGGTGCTGGATGGACTGACGTCTGGTCTGTCACTGCTCAATCCCGATATTTATGATCATCTGCGTTTCTGGCACAGCGGCTCGCTGGATATCCGCAATTTCACTGTATTGCGCACCCTGTTCCCGGCCGTGCTAATCGGCAGCGGAGTGGCACTCTATTTGTCGCAGGCGTTGAACAGTTTAAGCATGGGCGGCGATATGGCGACCGCGCTGGGCACGCGGGTGGCGCGCACGCAACTGCTTGGTTTAGTGGCGATTGCGTTGTTGTGTGGTGCGGCGACAGCGGCAGTGGGGCCGATTGCTTTTATCGGACTGATGACGCCGCATTTTGCACGCTGGATGGTCGGCAACGATCACCGCTGGATGCTGCCCGCCACGGCGATCATTACCCCGATTCTGTTGCTGGCAGCGGATATTCTGGGACGACTGCTGGTGGCGGGCGAACTGCGCGTCTCCATCGTCACGGCGATGTTGGGTGCACCGGTGTTGATTGTGTTGGTGCGCCGTAAACTCGGGCGAGGTGCGTTATGACGCGTCGGGTTAGATTACATACCACGTGGTTGTTGCTCGGATGCGCACTGCTGGCGTATCTGGCGATGACGCGAGGCGCATTGCCGATTGGTGCTAAGCAATTCTGGCAAGTGCTGGCGGGACACGGTGCCAGCAACGTCAAGCTGATCGTTTTAGAGTGGCGACTGCCGCGTGTGCTAATGGCGCTGCTGATTGGCGCGGCACTGGGCGTCAGCGGCGCGATTTTCCAGTCACTGCTGCGCAACCCGCTCGGCAGCCCGGATATTCTCGGTTTCAATACCGGTGCCTATAGCGGCGTGCTGGTGGCGCTGGTGCTGTTCAATCAGGGCATCGCCGCCATGACCGGTGCAGCGTTGGTTGGCGGTATCGGCACGGCGGTATTGGTGTATCTGTTTGCCTGGCGCAACGGGGTAGAAACCTTCCGCCTGATTATTGTCGGTATCAGTGTGCGCGCCTTGCTGATGGCACTGAATGCCTGGCTGATTATCAGTGCTTCGCTAGAGTCCGCGCTCAGTGCCGGATTGTGGAGTGCCGGTTCACTTAACGGCATCACCTGGGCGAAAACGCCGCCGGTGATTGGCGTGTTGCTGCTGTCGCTGCTGCTGATGGCGTTGCTAACACGACGGATGCGTTTGCTGGAGATGGGCGATGATACCGCCAGTGCGCTCGGCGTGCTGGTGGAGCGCAGTCGGCTGCTGCTGATGCTGATTGGCGTAGTGTTGACGGCGGCGTCCACTGCGCTGGTGGGGCCGATCTCCTTTATTGCGCTGCTGGCACCACAAATCGCGCGTCGACTCGGCGGCGGCGAGAAAGGCGCGCTGCTGCTGGCGGCGCTGTGTGGCGCACTGTTGCTCATTGCGGCTGATTTTGCTGCGCAGCATTTTTTCTTGCCTTATCAATTACCGGTTGGCGTGATTACCGTCAGCCTCGGTGGACTTTATCTGATTGCGTTACTGGTGCGGGAGGCGCGACGCCAATGATCGATATCCCTTCACGGCTGTATGGCGAAGGCCTGACGCTCGGCTACGACAAGAAAGTGGTGGCAGAAAACCTGTCGGTGGCGATCCCGGAAGGTGAGCTGACAGTGATTATCGGCCCCAACGCCTGCGGTAAATCCACTTTGCTGCGCACCCTGAGCCGCCTTAATACTCCGCTGAAAGGCGAGGTGTATCTGGATGGTGAGGCGATAGCGCGTTATCCGACCAAAGAGGTGGCGCGTCGACTTGGGCTGCTGCCGCAGAGTTCCAACGCACCGGCTGGCATCAGCGTTACCGAACTGGTGGCACGTGGGCGTTACCCGCATCAAGCGCTGTTTGGCCGCTGGCGCAGTGAAGATGAAGAGGCGGTGCAAAGCGCGATGCGGGCAACCGGCGTGGCGGATTTGGCGCAGCAGCCAGTGGATACCTTGTCCGGCGGGCAGCGTCAGCGCGTATGGATTGCCATGGTGCTGGCGCAGCAAACCCCGCTGCTGTTGCTGGATGAGCCAACTACCTGGCTGGATATCACCCATCAGATTGAACTGCTGGAACTGATGCAGGAGTTGAATCAGCAGCATGGCCGCACGCTGGTGGTGGTGTTGCACGATCTTAATCACGCCTGCCGTTATGCCACCCATTTGATCGCCATGCGTCACGGCAAGATTTTGGCCGAAGGCAAGCCCGCAGAGATCGTAACACCCGCGTTGATTGAACAGGTGTACGGTTTACGCTGCGTGATTGTGGAAGATCCGGTGGCGCACACGCCAATGATCGTGCCGCTGGGAAGAGGAAAGTAAGCGGTCTGGCTGCATAAAGCATGTTATCGCGGGAATCTAAATGCTGTGACCGGCACACCACAGTGGAGCATCGTGTCGGGAGGTCTTAACGCAGCGCCCTGCACAGGGCAGGCAGGTTGATCGCAGTGAGGCTTCATCCCAGCCCCTGTACAAGGCAGATCAGTTATCGCCGGGAGGCCCCTCGACCTCCCGGAAATCGGCTGACGTTAGCCTAATATCCGTTGCAACAGCGGGCCAATCTGCTCAAACATCTGCGGGGAAATAATCTCCACGTGTGCACAATCCATCGGCCAAACCTCTAACTCACCGACATAAGGTGCCCAGGCGCGACGCGCATCCTGACCAGGCTGCTGCGTCTGCTCGGCGAGGAACAGTGTGGCGCGACCGTTGAAACGCGCACTGCGCGCGGTGGCCAACAGACGCACCGAACTGGCGTAGTTGGCTTCGATGGTATCGAACATCGCGCGCATCTCTTCGCCCGCCTGATGGCGCTGGGCAGCGATAAACTGCTCGCGCTCGCGATTCACCTCTTCCAGCACCGCCGGATCCAGCACATTCTCGCCACGCTTTTCATCCCAGTTCTGCGTTTCCGGCGGCCAGGTATCGAGCAGGCCGAGGAAGGCTACCTCTTCACCTGACGCTTCCAGTCGTGCCGCAATACCTTGCGCCAGCGTGCCGCCCAGCGAATAACCGAGGAAGAAGTAGGGTCCGTGCGGCTGCACGTTCCGTAAGGTTTGCAGATGCGCATCACACACCTCGTCGAGATGCGCGCTTTGGTTCAGCGGGCTCTGGGGATTCGGCGACTGAATCCCCACCAGCGACCAGCGCTGATCGAGATAGCGCTGCAGAATACTGAACTGCCAGGCAAAACCCGACGCCGGATGGAAGCAGAACAGTGTCGGACCGTTGCCCTGACGCAGCGGCAGAACGGCTTCAAAACCTGCCTGCTGATGCGATTGTGTATCGCTCAGCAACCGGGCGAGTTTTTCCACCGTTGAAGCCACCATAATCTGCCCTACCGAAACCGGCTGTTGCAGTTCGCGGCGCAGCTGGGCAGCTAAGCGCATCGCCAGCAACGAGTGGCCACCGAGGGCGAAGAAATCATCCTGGGCGCTGATGGTGTCACGCGCCAGCAACTGGCAGAAAGCCTGCGCCAATTGGGTTTCCAGACCGGGATGCGAGTCCCGGCCCACGCTGTCAGCTGCATTTTTTGGCAGCGGTAAGGCTTTGCGATCCAATTTACCATTGCTGCTCAGCGGGAAGGCATCCAGTTGCACAATCGCCACCGGCACCATATGTGCAGGCAGCCGTTGCGCCAGTGCATCACGCAGCGCGTCGCCATCGACAACGTGCTCTGCGACGACGTAACCCACCAGCTGACGCGCGTCACCGCCTTGTGCAGCGGCACCGCCGAGTACCACCGCGTGCGTGACTGCCTGCTCAATACCGGGCAGTGTGCTCATCACATGATCGATTTCGTTGAGTTCGATACGCTGGCCTCGGATCTTCAACTGATCGTCGCTGCGTCCGAGGTATTCCACCGCGCCGTTATCCAGCCAGCGCGCCACGTCCCCGGTCAGATACATGCGCTCGCCAGCGGCAAAAGGATCGGCGATAAAGCGGCTGGCGGTCAGATCCGGGCGGCCAAGATAGCCGTGTGCCAGCTGTACGCCGGTTAAGTAAAGATCGCCCGCCACACCCGGCGGCACCGGCTGCATACGCGCATCAAGAATGCGAAGTCCGGTATTCCACACCGGGAAACCAATCGGCACGCTGGCTCCTTCAACGGCTGCCAACGCTTCGCCAAACGCCGGATACCAGCTGACATCTACCGCCGCTTCGGTCGGGCCGTAAAGATTGTGCAGCGGCACCTGCGTCAGTTTTTCCCATTCACGCGACAGATCGGTCGGCAGCGCTTCACCGCTACAGAAGACGTTACGTAAGCTGCCACAGCAGGCAATCGCTGGCGCACTGTCCAGCGCCGCGACAAAGGCGGCCAGCATCGAAGGGACAAAGTGCGTGGTAGTCACTTTGTAACGCGCAAACAACTGCTGAAGGGCTTCCGGATCGCGGTGCGCTTCCGGCGGTGCCATCACCAGTTGCGCGCCTACCAGCAGCGGCCAGAAGAATTCCCATACGGATACATCGAAACTGCTTGGGGTTTTCTGCAATACCACATCGTCGGCTTGCAGCGGATAGCGATCCTGCATCCACAACAGGCGGTTGACGATCGCTTCATGACCGACCAATACGCCTTTCGGACGCCCGGTAGATCCTGAGGTGTAGATGATGTAAGCGCCATCCTGTGGTGTCGGCGCGCTGGCAGGTGGTGGCGCGTCTGGCGCGGTATAGAGCGCATCAAAGTGCAGCTGCTTAACAGAATAGATAGCGCTAAAGCGGGCGCTCAATCCCACTGAGGTGATCAGCGTTTTGGGGGCGGCATCTTCCAGCATTAGCTGCAAACGTTCGTCGGGGTAGCCGGTATCGAGCGGCAGATAGGCCGCGCCGAGCGACACAATCGCCTGCAGTGCCAGTGAGAGCTGCACTGAACGCGGCAATGCCACTGCGACGATATCGCCGCGCTGGACGCCCGCTGCACTAAGATCCGCTGCCAGAGCATACAACTGCTGCTGCATCTCACGGTAGCTTAACTGGTGCGTCGCATCAGCCAGCGCCGGGGCATCAGGCGTACGCGCGGCCTGTTGCGCCAACAGTGAGGCCAGCGTTTCTGCAGGAACAGGGTGCGCGGTCTGATTGATACCGGCAATTTGTACGTGCTCTTCTGTGGTTAGCAGATCCAGTTCACCCAACGCACGCTGTGGTTGCTCCGCCAGCTGATCCAGCAGCAAAGCAAAACGGCTGGCGTGGCGAATCAGCGTCGATTCGCTATAGCGCTCCGCATTCGCCAGCAACTCCAGCGTTAGTTCACCCTGTTCGCTAATGTAGATAGCGATTTCCAGATCGCGCACCGGGCCTGATGCCAGCTGATGGGTTATGCCTTCAACGCCAGCAAAATCGAGTTGATAGTCAAACATCTTCAGGTTGATCACCGGACCGTACAGCGGGTCACCATCGCCCAAACGTCCAAGATCGCGCTGCACCTGTTCCGCGTCATAACGCTGGTGGCGGCGCATTCTCTTCACTTCACCTGCCAGCTGGGCAGCCAGCGCACTCAGCGGCTGGGTGGGATCGTAATGCACGGCCATCGGCAGCACGTTGATCACCGGACCGGTGGCACACAGCGCGGCGGATCCGATGCGGCGCATAAAGATGAATCCAGCGGCGAAATCATTTTGTCCGCTGAGTCGCGCCAGCCACAGCGCCACCAGCGCAAAGGCCAGGTCAGCAGCGCTGGATTGTGGATGCTGATTCACCAGGGTTTGGAAGGTGCTGCGATCGAGCGTCACGCTGTGGCGCAGCAGATCGGTGGTCGTGCTTTGTCCCGCCAGCGGCAGCGGTGATAGCGAAGCCGGTGAGGGCAGCGCTGCGCCTTTCTCGCGCCAGAAATCACCATCGCGCGTGAATGAAGAGGATTCCTGATAACGCTGGTACTCTTCGACGACTTCGCTAAACGGGATGAACGGGGTTGGCTCGGCCTCTTGCTGCTGCACGGCGGCAGTGTAAAGGTTAGCAATACGGCGAGTGATGGCGGTAAAGCTGAAACCATCCACCACTAAGTGGTGATAACGCTGATACCAGAACCAGTGCTGATCGCCAATGCGATACAGCGTGTGATGCCATAAAGGTGCACCGCTCAGTACGCGTAGATCACCGTTCATGTCTTCACGCATTAACGCGCGGGCTTTGGTGGCCGCATCGGGTTCAGCGCGCAAATCAACGATTTTTGGCGCACTGAACGTCTGCGGTTGCAGCCACTGCAGTGCTTCGCCCTCGACTTCGGCAAACGCCATATTCAGCGTATCGGCTTCCTGCATGCCAGCCACGATGGCCTGCGCGAGCAGGTCTGTGTCGATGGCGCCGGACAATTCGACAAAGTGAGCTACTGCATATGCATTGTGGTGCTGGGTCAGCTGGTCGGCAATCCAGATGCCGGGCTGGGCTGCCACTAAGGGCAAGGTGTGTTGGTCGGTCATGGTTTTGTTCATCAGAGATTCAGACATCTGTGCTCCGGTTTGCGTCCTGCGTGATGAAGTTAAGTCGGATTGCGCCACAGGGCTTGCAGACCGTCGAGCAGACCACCGCGCCAGCATAGCGCGTCATGGCCGCCCTCCACCGGCAGGTAATTTACCTGATAGCCGGCAGCGGTAAGTTTTTGTTCTAATTGTTGATTGGCTTGCAGAATCAGGCCTTCACGTTTACCTGCCTCCAGCCAGAAACGCAGCGGCTGTTTCGGTGCCAGGCCGCTATCCAGCGCCTGCAACAGCCAGCCGTATGGGTTGCCACGTTCGGGCCACCAGAATGATCCGGAGAGGCTTAGTGCATTGCCAAACGTCTCCGGGAAATGCAGCGCGGCAAACACCGATGCCAGCCCGCCGAAACTTTGTCCAGCCACCAGCGTGCTATCTGCCTGTTGGCGATAGGGTGCCCATTGCGCCACCTGCGGCAGTAACTCCTGCTGCACGGCTTGCCAGAACTGCGGATTACAGGGCAGTTCACGACTACGGTGTTCACGATCGATGATGTCAATTAACAGATAAACGGCAGGGGGAAGTTTCCCTGCGTCAGTAAGTTGCTGCAATGGCCCGGCAATCGGCATTTGATTCGCCCAGAACTGCCCATCCAGCAGAATGGCCAGTGGACGTTGCGCGTTATCGGATTCGCCGGTGGCATAAATCCACACTTTGCGACTGTTACTTAGTAACGCGCTATCCCACTGATATTGTTGCAAAGAAACAGCCGATGCGCTGCCATCATCCACGGCTTGCCAGATTTTCTGGTCAGGGGCCTGCGGGAGATGCAGCGGCGAAACGCCCATGCCACGCCCACCGGCCCAGCCGCGCAGTGTATTCAGGGGATCGGCCTTCGCCGTGGGGAATTTGTCACGCCACCAGTTTCGCAAGGCATACATGTCCGCTTCACCGCTAAAGTCGGTTGCCTGCTCATCGGGCATCAGGCAGTAGCTGCCGCGCCAGTTTGATGGCAGCGCAGTTTGCCAGTACCACACATCGGTACCCGTTACGCGCACCAATGACTGAGGTGGACGTTTCTGGTGGTGATCGGTCACGCCAGTGATGTTGATCCATACACGCTGAGTCGCTGACGTTTTTTCGCTGCCTTGGGGATCGCGCCAGAAGAAGGTCACCAGGCAGGTGCCATCCTGCTGAGGGTCAATTCGCGGAATACCCTGAGTTTGTTGCTCCTGCCACCAGGCTTCGCTACCGGTTACATCATTTCGCCAGGTCATAGGGGCTGCCAGTCACTGTGTAGGGAAAGATTTACATAAGATTAATAATTAATACTATTGATAACTATTTGCATTTGCAATAGGGTGTTTCCGCTCAAAAGAGCACGCTCGTTCCGCCTGACTCTTTCCTTCCTGGAAGGTTACGCAACGGATGGCACTGCCAGGTCTGGAACTGGGCGCGATAAGGACAGGGATATTCTCACCGGCTCGCCAGTTAAGAATCCAACGGCATTTTACTGGCCATCCAGGAATGAAAAACAATGACGCGTTACTCACGATTATCATTAGCTATTTTGATTGAACTGGGGCTGAGCGCCTCACTGCTCTCAGGCAGCGCCTGGGCAGCAGACACTTCCAGCAAGACGACCAGCAGCCAATCCACTACCGACGCCGAATCGATGAACGGCGGCACGTTGATGGTGACCGCCCAGCAGCAAAACCTGCAGGCACCCGGCGTTTCCACCATCACATCAGATGAAATTAAAAAGCATCCGCCTGCACGTGATGTCTCTGAAATTATTCGCACCATGCCGGGCGTTAACCTGACCGGTAACTCCACCAGTGGCCAGCGCGGTAACAATCGCCAGATCGATATTCGCGGCATGGGCCCGGAAAACACCCTGATTATGGTGGATGGTATGCCAATCACCAGCCGCAACTCCGTACGTCTGGGCTGGCGTGGTGAGCGTGATACGCGCGGTGATACCAACTGGGTGCCGCCAGAAATGATCGAACGCATTGATGTGATTCGTGGCCCGGCCGCGGTGCGTTACGGTAACGGCGCAGCAGGCGGTGTGGTTAACATTATCACCAGGAAATATACCGATCAGCAGTGGCACGGTTCGTGGAATACCTACTTCAATGCGCCGGAACACAAATCGGAAGGCGCGACCAAACGCACTAACTTCAGCCTCGAAGGGCCGCTGGGTGATGACTTCAACTTCCGCTTGTACGGTGGCTTAGCGAAAACCCAGGCCGATGCTTATGACATCAACGAAGGCCATGCGGCAGCGCGTACCGGTACGTATGCGGGCAGCTATCCTTCGGGTCGTGAAGGCTCGGTCAATAAAGATATCAATGCGTTACTGAGCTGGGCATTTGCTCCGATGCAAACCCTGGAGTTGCAAGCGGGTTACAGCCGTCAAGGCAACCTTTACGCAGGCGATACGCAGAACACCAACACCAGTGCGCTGGTGAAAAGCCTCTATGGCGATGAAACTAACCGCCTGTATCGCCAGAATATCTCGTTGAAATGGACCGGTGCCTGGGATAACGGTGTCAGCACCAATACCTATGCGCGCTATGAGAAAACCCGTAATACTCGTATCAATGAAGGTCTGGCGGGCGGTACAGAAGGTATCTTCTCTAACGATGGTTTCAACACCATTCAGTTAGACGATATTTTACTGCACAGCGAAGTTAGCATTCCGTTTGAGTGGCTGATTAATCAGACGGCAACGCTGGGCGCCGAATGGAACCAGCAGAGCATGAAGGATCCCTCTTCAACCACTCAGGCTGCTAACTATGGCTCTGTACCTGGCGTGTCGAATACCGGTCGTAGCCCGTATTCGCAGGCGGAAATCTTCTCGCTGTTCGCTGAAGACAACATGGAACTGACCGACAGCACCATGCTGACGCCGAGTCTGCGTTTCGATCATCACTCGATTGTGGGTAACAACTGGAGCCCGTCTCTGAACCTGTCGCAAGGTTTGGGTGATGACTTCACACTGAAGATGGGGGCGGGCCTGGCTTATAAAGCGCCAAGCCTGTACCAGACTAACCCGAACTACCTGCTGTACAGCAACGGTCAGGGCTGTGCTGCCAGCACCGGTGCCTGTTATCTGCAAGGTAACCCAGACCTGAAAGCCGAAAACAGTTTCAACAAAGAGATTGGACTGGAGTGGAAACACGAAGGCTATCAGGCGGGTCTGACCTGGTTCCGTAACGATTACCGCAACAAGATTGAAGCGGGTTACGCAGCCGTCGGTAAAGCCTCAAACGGCACCACGGATATCTACAAGTGGGAAAACGTACCGAAAGCGGTGGTGGAAGGGCTGGAAGGTACGGTGAATGTGCCGTTCTCGGATAGCGTGAGCTGGAACAACAACTTCACCTACATGCTGCAGAGTAAGAACAAAGAAACCGGCGATCGTCTGTCGATCATCCCGGAATACACTCTGAACTCGACGCTGAGCTGGCAGGCAACGCAGGATCTGTCGCTGCAAACCACCCTGACCTGGTACGGCACGCAAACACCGAAAAAGTATGACTACAAAGGTCAACCGGTGACGGGAAGCGCGGCCGAAAAAGTGAGTCCTTACTCTATCATTGGCCTGAGCGGGACTTATGATGTGAATAAGTACGCCAGCGTCACCCTGGGTATCGACAACCTGTTTGATAAGCGTCACTTCCGCGAAGGTAATGCGCAAACCACCGGTAACGCCACAACAGGCGCCTACCTGTACGGTGCGGGTGCCAATACTTATAACGAATCAGGCCGTACTTACTACATCAGCCTCAACACTCACTTCTAAAGCAGTTGATGCGGTAAATAGCAGCGGGCAATCAGCCCGCTGCTATCTTTACGGTTGACCAGCTCCAGCCTGCCACGGTGCATCTGTACAATGCGCAGCACAATGTTCAGACCTAATCCGCTGCCACCGTAGCGCTGATCGCGACGGCGGAAGGCTTGCGTCAGTTCTTCTGCCGCATCGGCCTCAATGCCCGGCCCCTGATCCCACACCTCGATAATCACCTGCTGCTTGTCCTGCTGCATTTTCACCTTCACTTCACTGCCTTCCGGGCTGTAGCGTGAGGCGTTTTCCAGCAGATTACGCAGCATCAGGCGCAGCAACACGGCTTCACCCTGTTGCGGAATATCTTTGCCGTTCGGCCAGTGCAGTGTTTGCTGTCGCTGTGCATAAAGTTCGGCCATTTCCGGCTGCAGCGGCTGCATGATGTCTTTTTGCCACAGCAACTGCTGATAGTGACCGCCTGCCAGCGCCTGGCCGGCTCGCGACAGCATCAGTAGTTGCTCCACGGTGTGCATCAACTGGTCGATACGTTCAATCAGCATCTCACTCTGCGGCACGTTCTGCTGGTGCAGCAGTTCAAGGTGCAGACGTAAACCGGCCAAAGGGGTACGCAATTCATGCGCGGCATCGGCGGTGAAGAGGCGTTCCTGTTGTAGCGTGTGGTCGAGCCGCGAAAATAGCTGATTAATGGAGGTGGTCACGGCAACGATTTCATCCATTTCTGAATAAACCGGCAGCGGGGTGAGATTATCGGCGGAGCGATGGGCGAGGCTATCCTGCAGGGATCGTAATGGACGAATGATCCAGTTAATCGCCCAGAATGACAGCAGCAGCGTCAGAGCGATCATCACCAGTGAAGGCAACAGCAGTGAAGCGATGGCTTCACGGATCTCATTCTCGACGCGGTCGTTACGCGCCTGAGCAGACAGCGTTTCGTTGACCAGGAAACTGATCTGTTCGCGACTCTCATGCCATAACCAGATGGCGCTCATCACCTGGCAGGTGAGGAGAATCAGCGCCAGCATAATCAGTAACCGCTGACGCATGCTATTCATTCGCGCACTTCCAGGCGGTAGCCCACGCCACGCACGGTTTTGATACGATCTTTTCCGAGCTTACGGCGCAGATTGTGGATATGAACTTCTAAGGTGTTAGATCCGGGATCGTCATTCCAGCTATAGAGATCCTGCTGCAGCGTTTCGCGATGGACGTTCTGACCGACACGCATTAACAGGCGCGTCAGCAGTGCGAACTCTTTTGGGGTAATTTCCAGTGGACGCTCTTCCAGCAAAACCTGCTGCGAACTGAGATTGAGGGTGAGATCACCTTGTTGCAGCAAATTATCGCTGTGGCCCTGAAAACGACGAATCAGTGCACGCACGCGTGCCTGCAGTTCAACCAGCGCGAAAGGTTTGACCAGATAATCGTCGGCACCGGCATCCAGGCCATCCACGCGATCCTCCAGTGCATCACGCGCCGTCAGGATCAACACCGGTACGTTGATGCCATCGCGCCGCCACTGACGCAGCAGCGTGGCACCATCGCGATCCGGTAAACCCAGATCCAGAACGATCAGGCTGTACTGCCCACTGCGTAAGAAAGCATTACTCTCTGCAGCAGTACTCGCGCAGTCAACAGCATATCCTTGTGCGCTAAGGGCCTGAGCCAGGCCCGATTGCAACAGCGCGTCATCTTCAACGATCAGCAATTTCATTAGTTGTTTTTGTTGATATCCGAGTAGAGGCGGCTTTCAAAGCGTACCAGAGGAATGCGCCGCGTTTTCTGATCTTCAGGCGGCACCGCATAACCAGAAAGATACTGCACAAAGGCGACACGTGCACCGCTGGAAGTGGTAATAAATCCAGCCAGATTATAAACGCCCTGCAGCGAACCGGTTTTTGCTGACACTTTGCCATCCAGTCCGGCTTCATGCAGGCCACCACGATATTGCAACGTGCCGTCATAACCCGCCAACGGCAGCATCGAAATATAGTTCAGCGTTGAGTCGTTTTTCGCAATGTATTGCAGTACCTGCATCATGGTATCTGGCGCAATCAAATCGTGACGCGACAAGCCTGAACCATCGACCTGAATGCTGTTGCCGAGATCGACGCCTGCTTTTTCACGCAGTATGCGGCGTACCGCATCGGAACCGGCGCGGAACGTGCCGGGTACGTTGAAATAGTGATGGCCGATGGTGCGGAACACCGTATCCGCAATCATGTTGTCCGATTTCTTCAGCATGGTGTGCAGCAGATTGTGCAGCGGCGCGGATTGCGTCGACGCGAGCACGGTTCCCGGTGAGGTAACCTGCGTCTGACGCACTAAATGGCCGCTGTAATCGATATCCGCGGCACGTAGTTCGGCCTTGAGGATTTCGCCCGCCCAGGCGGCACCATCTTGCACCGCAAACGCCAGCGGCAAGGGTTCGGTGCGTTGGCGCATGCAGCCGGTCAGCGTGTAGCGGTTCAGTTCGCCTGGCACCACATCCAGTTCGCAATATTGCCCATCACCACTGTTGCGGCCAATGGTACGCACCTGACTGAACATATGTGCCGGATAATAGGACGCAATGCGCACAAAGGCGTTTTCGCCCGGCGTGGTGGCGCTATAGAGCGAGACTGAGAAGCAGTTTTTGTCGACAATGGCCGCCCCAGGTGGGGCGCTGAAGCACTGCGTCAGGTCATTCCACGGCCAGCCGGGTGCCATATCGTGGCTGGCGAACACGGACGTGTCGATCACCAGATTGCCTTTGATATGCGTAATGCCCTGCTTTTTCAGGGCCGCCACCATGTTGCGCAGATCCTGACGGCTCAGTGTCGGATCGCCACCAAAGCGCGCCACTAAGTCGCCATTGAGCGTGCCATCGCTGACTGCACCCTTGGTTTCCATCGTGGTTTGAAAACGGAAGTCCGGACC
The DNA here is from genome assembly GCF_032082325.1 of Pantoea sp. CTOTU50773. Lineage (NCBI taxonomy): Bacteria > Pseudomonadati > Pseudomonadota > Gammaproteobacteria > Enterobacterales > Erwiniaceae > Pantoea > Pantoea sp. CTOTU50773. The sequence continues at coordinate 21,352 of NZ_DAMDQC010000061.1, forward strand.
GAGTTCCAGCAGGGCCGCCAGCGCGGTAATCACCTTCATGGTACTGGCCGGCAATGCCATCTGTTTGCCGTGATAGTCGATTATCGGGGTTGATGCGCCCACTTTTTGTACCATCAGCGCCAGGTTTGCGCCGTCTGGCAAATACTGCATGTATTCTTCAACGGGGGCTGCTTGTGCCTGCAGCATAAACGCACAGGTTAATCCGGTAACAAGTCGTGAAAATCGCATAATCTCGCGGTAACTGACGGGTGAAGGCGTCAATACTACTTCCCGAGGCGGTGCAAAGTAAACGATGACCCACAGGGAACTCTGGGGTAAAATACGTATCAAAATGCAAAACCGAACCTGACCCGGAAAGCTTTCCGGGTCAGGCTTCTTTTGCTTGTGAAAAGAGGTAACGCGCCGCAGAAGCTGTTTTCTGCTGTCACCGGTCAGGATGACGCCGTTAACCAGGATAGATGACGAGGAGCCAAAATGAATCAGATTCCGATGACGTTGAAAGGCGCTGAGAGCCTGCGTGAAGAGCTGAACGAACTGAAAACCGTGAAGCGTCCGCGCATCATCGCCTCTATTGCCGAAGCCCGTGAGCATGGCGATCTAAAAGAAAATGCCGAATACCACGCTGCCCGTGAAGAACAGGGTTTTTGCGAAGGACGTATTCAGGAGATTGAAGCCAAACTCTCCAACGCTCAGGTGATTGATATCACGACGATGCCGAAAACCGGCCGCGTGATTTTTGGTGCTACCGTGACCATTTTGAATGTGGATACGGACGAAGAATTCACTTACCGCATCGTGGGTGATGATGAAGCTGACTTCAAACAAAACCTGATTTCAGTGAACTCGCCGATGGCGCGTGGTTTGATTGGAAAAGAAGCAGACGACGTTGCGATTGTGAAGACACCGGGCGGCGATGTGGAATATGAAGTGTTAAAGGTGGAATACCTTTAAGATATTGCTACGCTTTGAAATGTGTAGCCGCATATTGTAAAGAAAGGAAAAAGGCCGCATAGCGGCCTTTTATCCCATGCAGGAGCATGGCACTTTCTCTGCCCGTCATGGCAGCCTTTACGGCTTAATTAACGTGGCAGAGTAATTTTGCGCTCTTTTGCAGGGCGATACAGCACCAGCGTGTTGCCGATGACCTGTACGTTACAAGCTTTTGTTTCACGTACGATAGCGTCAACGATCAGCTGCTTGGTTTCACGATCTTCAGAGGCAATTTTCACCTTGATCAATTCGTGATGCTCGAGCGCCAGTTCGATTTCGGCGAGCACGCCTTCGGTCAAGCCATTACCGCCCAGCATAACAACGGGCTTCAGTGGATGGGCAAGGCCTTTCAGGTGCTGTTTTTGTTTGGTACTCAGATTCATCGTATTTTTTACTTACTCAGGGATTGAAAACGGTTCATTCTACCGCCATCTCGGGTATATCGCCAAATCAACGCGACTCATTGCGTACTGATTTATCGCTACGATGAAGATTTAATTGGAAAAATTATGACGGGTAAAAAGCGTTCGGCCAGTTCCAGTCGCTGGCTACAGGAACACTTTAGCGATAAATATGTGTTGCAGGCACAGAAAAAGGGGTTGCGTTCGCGCGCCTGGTTTAAACTGGACGAAATTCAGCAGGGTGACAAGCTTTTCAAACCCGGCATGACAGTGGTAGATCTGGGTGCTGCGCCCGGCGGTTGGTCGCAATATGCGGTACAACAGATTGGATCTAACGGTCGTATTATTGCCTGTGACTTGCTTCCCATGGACCCGATCGTCGGTGTCGATTTTTTACAGGGCGACTTTCGTGAAGAGGCAGTGCTGAACGCATTGCTGGAGCGAGTAGGTGATCAAAAGGTGCAAGTTGTTATGTCTGACATGGCGCCGAACATGAGTGGTACACCTGCGGTTGATATTCCACGATCGATGTATTTGGTAGAGTTGGCGCTGGAAATGTGTCGGGATATCCTGGCGCCTGGCGGCAGTTTTGTAGTGAAAGTGTTTCAGGGAGATGGCTTCGAGGAATACCTGCGGGAAATTCGCTCCCTATTTACGAAAGTGAAAATTCGTAAGCCAGACGCTTCTCGTTTACGTTCGCGTGAAGTGTACATTGTGGCGACAGGGCGCAAACTATAGCTCTCGGTACCGGAATCAAAGCAAGGCGAACTGCGTTTACTCTGATGTGTAATTCTGAGTTTCAGTGAAAAGCAGTAAAATCATCAGCGCCGCGATTCCAGGTCTGAAGGATATATAGTACCCTACGCTGTCTGTTAACACCGTTGTAATATGAGGTTAATCCCTTGAGTGACATGGCGAAAAACCTGATTCTCTGGTTAGTCATCGCGGTCGTGCTGATGTCTGTCTTCCAGAGCTTTGGGCCCAGCGAGTCGAATGGCCGTAGGGTTGATTATTCAACCTTCCTGTCGGAAGTGAACCAGGATCAGGTCCGCGAGGCACGTATTAACGGGCGTGAGATTAACGTTGTCAAAAAAGACAGTAATAAATATACGACTTACATTCCTGTCAACGATCCAAAGTTGCTTGATAACCTCTTGACCAAAAACGTCAAAGTGATTGGTGAACCACCAGAAGAGCCAAGCCTGCTGGCTTCCATCTTCATCTCCTGGTTCCCAATGCTGCTGTTGATTGGCGTTTGGATCTTCTTTATGCGGCAGATGCAGGGCGGCGGTGGCAAAGGCGCGATGTCCTTTGGCAAGAGTAAAGCCCGCATGCTGACCGAAGACCAGATCAAGACCACGTTTGCTGATGTCGCAGGTTGCGATGAAGCGAAAGAAGAAGTGGGTGAACTGGTTGAATATCTGCGCGAGCCAAGCCGCTTCCAGAAACTGGGCGGTAAGATCCCGAAAGGCGTCCTGATGGTCGGCC
>NZ_DAMDQC010000062.1:0-24134 GCF_032082325.1 Pantoea sp. CTOTU50773
GCTGGCGCTCAGCACATTAATTTTGCTTCTGACCTGATCCAGCGGCAAAGGCTGCCAACCTTGTTCAGGTGTGGAGAGCCAATCTGCGCGATAGCGATATTGAATCGCTTTTGCTGCATCCATCTGAGCCTGCACAAAGGGTTTAACAGACTCGCCCGCTAAGCCCAGCTTTTCGGCTTGCAGCACAGCACTAGCCAGCACTTTTTCTTCTTGAGGCAAATCTTCAATCGCAAGATGATTGGCGGCTTTATAACCGGCCACATCCTTCATATAGGACAGGCGTTGATTGATCAGGGAAGCCACATCGCTATCAATGACAGGTGCCGCCAGCGCGGTGGCCGAGCAAGATAACCCAATTAACAAAATGATTTTACTGAAATAATTCCGATTCATCTCTCTTAGCCTCTTTTTCCATGAGTCACATTGCGTCGCTAATTTAACTTTTTTTTACTGGCACCGAAACCTTTCCGCCCCCTCCAGCGAACTGATGTATTGAGTCACTAAAACCGGACCTCCCTTACATCGCAGGAGCAGATAATGAAATCGTTTAAAACCCTCGTTTGTACTCTGAGCATCACCGCCGCATTGGGCCTCTCTGCCACCGCTTTTAACGCCAGCGCCGCGCTGCCGGTTGGTGCAAAGGCACCAAATTTCGAACTGCAAGGTGCATTAGCTGGCAAACCATTGACCTTCTCGCTGCAAAAAGCGCTGCAAAAAGGGCCAGTGGTGCTTTACTTCTTCCCGGCCGCATTCAGTGCGGGCTGTACGATTGAAGCGCATGACTTCGCCGAAGCCACCGACAACTTCACCAAAATGCACGCCACAGTTATTGGTGTGACTGCAGGCAATACCGATCAGGTGAGCGATTTCTCTAAACTGGAGTGCCGTGATAAATTCGCTGTTGCCGCCGACCCAGGTGCTAAAGTGGCCGCTCAGTATCAAACCACCATGCAGATGAAAGGCAAAACCCTTTCCGATCGCACCTCTTATGTGATTGCGCCTAATGGCGACATCCTGCTGAGTTACACTGATAGAAACCCGGATACGCACATTGAGAAAGCCCTCGCCGCCGTGAAGCAGTACGACGCTGCACATCCGCAAACTAACTAAGCAAAGAGGCCAGCGATGTTAACCGCCATGCTGGCCGCCTTTATTGGCGGCATCATTCTGAACTTAATGCCCTGCGTCTTTCCGGTCATCTCCCTTAAAGCGCTCGGCCTGTTGCGCCACACTGACAATGCCGCCAACGCGCGTCGTGAAGGTTTAGGCTTTTTACTGGGCGTGATCGTTACCATGATGGCGCTGGCGGGTATTTTGCTGGCCGCGCGTGCAGGCGGTGCTGCTGTAGGCTGGGGATTCCAGTTACAGTCCCCCCTGGTGATTGCACTGCTGTCACTGGTGATCCTCGCCGCTGCGCTCAATCTGCTTGGCGTATTTGAAGTGGGCCTGTCGGTACAACGTGTTGGATCCGTTGAAATCAATCGCGGCGCCTTCTTACGTTCTGCACTCACTGGCGTATTGGCAATTTTGGTTGCCACCCCTTGTGCGGCACCGTTTATGGCTAGTGCGATCGGCTATGCCCTGGTGCAACCCCCTGCTGTGGCGCTGGTGATCTTCTTCGCCCTGGCACTCGGTTTCGCAGCGCCTTTCACACTGATTTCTCTTTTCCCTCAGCTGGCGAGATTCTTGCCTCGTCCAGGCGCATGGATGGATGTACTGAAGCGCGGTTTAGCCTTCCCAATGTTTGGCGCTTATGCCTGGCTGGTGTGGGTGCTCGCGCAACAGGCAGGCAGCGCGGCATTGGCTACACTGTTAGCAGCCTCAGTGGTTGTAGCATTCGCGGGCTGGCTATATGGGATGGCGCAACATCGCCGCTTTGCCGGTAAAGGCCATAAAGTGCTGTTCGCCGTGACCGCCGTATTGGTTATCGCCGTGCTGGCCCCACTGCCGCAGTTAATTCAACCGGGCGCAGCGCTGGCAGGTGACCAGGTAGCCAGCCAGCTCACCAAAGAGAAGTGGACGCCGCAGGCCGTTGCATCGCAGCGCGGACATGGCAAAGCCATCTTTGTCGATTTCACAGCATCATGGTGCATCACTTGTCAGGTAAATGAAAAAACCTCCCTTTCGACGCAGGTAGTTAAAGACGCGTTGGCAAAAACCGGTACGGTGTATATGGTGGCGGACTCCACCAAGTTTAATCCCGATGTCGATGACGCCATGAGCGAGTTTGGTCAGGGCGGACTGCCGATGTATCTGGTTTACCCCGCCGATGGCGGGCCGCCAAAAGTGCTACCGCAAGTGCTGACACCGAGCATTGTGGTGAATGCGCTGCAAGCGGCCAGCACCAAGGCGTAATTGTTTCAAGGCGGATTATGCAAGCAAGTGATAGCGCGCGCGAAAGTTGGCCCGCGCTAATGGAACAGGCGCAGGCGGGCGATCAGCTCGCTTACACCCGACTGCTCAAAGCGCTAGTGCCGGTGATACGCGGACAAATACGCCAACAACTCACCGACCAGGCATTAGTGGAAGATGTGATTCAGGATGTGCTGTTAACAGTGCATCGGGTGCGTCACACCTATGATCCTGCCTACCCGTTCTTACCCTGGCTGATGGCCATCATCTCCGCTCGCGCCGTGGATGCCCTGCGGCGACGCGGACGCCATCAGCAATGGGAAGTCCACGAAGAAACGCTAACTGAAGCTGCCATTGCGCCAGAGGCACCATCGCTGGATACACAAGAGGAACTGGCTGGCTATCTGCGCCAGCTTCCCTCGCGCCAGCGCGAGATTGTCGAACATGTTCACTTGCGCGAAATGAGCCTGACGGAAGCGGCAGAACATAACAATTTAAGTGTGGCAGCGGTGAAGTCGCTGCTGCATCGCGCGCTGAGCAATCTGCGTCGCTTTGGAGCACACCATGAATAACCATGACCTGTTAATTGAAAAACTCAGCCGCGACATGCAGCCCGTTCAACCGATGCGGCCGACTTATTGGCGTGTCTTAATGTGGCTGCTACTGGCACTGCCCTGCGGCATCGTCGCCAGTTTTCTGGTCCAGCGTACGCTAACCGATTGGTCACAACCCGGTGCGATGCGCGCACTCATCCAGTTGGCGCTGGCGTTTGTTCTCGGTTTGTTCGCGATTCGTAATGCGTTCAACATGAGCATCCCTGGCCGCCGCAGTGTCAGTTGGAAAGTGCTGCTGACGCTGGGTTTATTGTGGTTGGGATTGAGCCTGAGCAGTATCCCGCACGCCGTAGTGGAGGCACATGATAATGACAGCACGCGCTGTTTTACCTTCCTGTTAGTGGTGAGCACACCGATGATGCTGCTGATGATTGCCAGTTTACGCAAGACACGTGCACTCCATCCGGTACGCAGCCTGGCGATGGCCGGACTGGGCATATCCTGCATGGCCGTCACCATGCTGGCGTTTTGCCATCCGGTGCATCTGCATCCGATGGATTTTGTCATGCATCTAGCCGCCATTGCGGTGATTATCGTTATGACAGTGCTGCTTGGTCGTCGCTGGGTAAGATTGGGTTGAGGTAATAAAAGGATGTCATTCTCCCTATTAAAATAGAAAACAGGAGTCTGGCTCTCATTAAATCCACCTCATCCCTATCCTTTCATGTGTTAAGTTAATTAATGGAGAGAGGCAATCAAGTGAAGGAATACACATGCCAGTGCTTAACAAGGGGGATTCAAATATGGCCATAATGCCAATGTCATACAGCCCCAATACATTACAACGACGTTTTGAGATTATTGATGAGTTTGAAATGGGTAGTTCTACTTACTGGATTATCTATGATCGAAAAACACCTTTTTCAGCAGTCGTCGATGCTGGTCCAGCATTAATTGAGAACGATTTACGTCATCGCGTCATTGCTACGTTGGAACTGATTCGCGTTGAACATTTTGATGGGCTCAGCGTAAAGTCATTCTGGCAGGATGCTGCCGCGCTGCAGGTTGAAGGGGTTGTGGTACAAGAGATCATGCAAGGTTTTGGTCTTGCAACCCGCATGTATGAAACCTTGGTGGTGCATCAAAATATCACGCTGATGAGTGATCATCACCACTATGAAGGCGGAAAAGCACTTTGGAAACACATTGCGCAGAAGTCTCGTCTGTTGCAGGTTTTTGTTTTAGATACAAACGAAGGTAAATTTTATCCCTACGACGGCACCAAAATACGTTATGACGGCATTTGCATCCCCGAAAGTAAAATATGGAGTGTTCATCCTGATGAATCCTTGCAGGGGATTATTTTGATTGCTGAGGCTAAAGAAAAAGTCTCAGCATTATCCGTCCCTGTTATATAAACAGGTAAAAATAAAGGTGAGTAAAACGGCAGCGCATGAAGTGTAAAATATCGCGCTGCCCGTCTTTCTGAGTTCATCTAATTAAAACCCAACCATTAGGCTTCTTCCGCCACCTTCTTTTCTTCATTACGAGCAATGTCGTAAGCGGCTTGAGCCTGTTCCATCACCGGGCCGTACTCCATCGCCCAACTCGCCAGGGACATAAAGGGCTGCTGCAGCGTCTGCGCTAAAGGTGTGATGCTGTATTCCACGCTCACCGGCGAAGTTGGTAGCACTTTACGGTTCACAAGACCATTGCGCTCCAGACGTTTGAGCGCATCCGCCAGTGCTTTATGGGTAATCCCCTCCAGTCTGCGGCGAATCTCATTGAACCTTGAGGGCTGTGTGCAAAGCACGGTGAGAATTAATATCGACCATTTATTGGTGATGTTTTCCAAAACAGGTCGGGTTTTACCGATATCAATCAAAGGCTTGTCAGTTTTCTCATTCATGGCGATATACCCGTATATATCTGATATAAACTAAGTGCGTAATTGATATCAAGTATAGTTTTTATATCATCTGGGTTCCACTCTTAAAGGAGCATTGCAGATGAGCAGATTAGAAAACAAAGTTGCCGTGGTACTGGGCGGCGCAAAAGGTATCGGTTTGGCGATCAGCCAGCGTTTCGCCAGCGAAGGAGCAACCACCTGGTTTACCTCCCGTCGTGAAGAAGAATTAGCTACTTCCAGCCGCAAGATATCCGGCATCGCGAAGCCATTACGCGCCGATGTTAGTCAGAACGAAGAGCTGGCCGATATTATGGACACCATCAAAAGCACGTCAGGCCATTTGGATGTGTTGGTGATCAATGCGGGTATGTCGGAATACGCCCGGTTAGACGAGATCAGTGAGTCTCACTACGAGCAGATTTTCGGACTTAACGTGCGCTCGCCGCTCTTTGCCTTACAAGCTGCGTTGCCCCTGCTGAAACCGGGTGCGAGCGTGGTTCTGATTGGCTCGATTGCGGATGTGATTGGCACGGAAGGCTATGGTGTTTACTCTGCCAGCAAAGCCGCTCTGCGCTCCTTTGCCCGCACCTGGACCCGTGAACTCGCCGCACGCGGTATCCGCGTCAATGTGGTCGCACCCGGCCCTGTGGATACTGAAATGATGGCAGCAGCTTCAGAACAGGTTCGAAATGGACTCACCAGCGCCATACCGCTCGGCAGAATGGCACAACCGGAAGAGGTGGCGAATGCTGCGTTGTTCCTTGCCAGTGATGAAAGCAGTTACATCGCGGGTGCTGAGATCTGCGTTGATGGTGGATTGACCCAGGTTTAGATGCGGCATACAAACAGCCATCGCAGGATGGCTGTCACTTCATTTCAGGGCAGACACGGTTCGAAATCAGTATGCTTTTCTCACCACACCTTAGGCGCTCTAAGATCACTCACCCATCACAACATCGAATCACTGATATTAGGCGGAGGACTCACGCGCATCACCACTTTCATTGGAATATTTTTAGCGGGATGGCCTTTTTCAAATCGCCATTTGTTCACCGCTCTTATAACCGCGTCATCAAACAGATGGTCGGGTGTGGATTGCTCAATGCGCATTTCACTGACCTTCCCTTGCGCATCGACATCATAAAAAAATTGCACCTTTCCTTCGATATGATTCTTTGCAGCATAAAAAGGATATTCAGGCTTATCCATTCGCAGGGCTTTAGGCTGTGCTTTATTGGCGGATGAAGTGGTGCAACCTGATAATGCCAGAGTGAGAATGATGGGTATGACCTTAAACATAACAACCTCCTGTTGTTGAGAATCATTCTCATTTTATCAACAAGATAGCGCCAGTTTAGCGTAAAGAATCCTTTATTAGGCTTCTGCTAGCATGTTCATCCATCAAGATTAAGGAATAATCGTCGATGAAAAAAATCGTATTTATCTACATGCCCAGTCCAACATTGTTAAGAACACCGGGATTCGGAGTGAGTGGCGGATTGTTTGCCTATTTTCGCGAAGATAAATATATCGCCGCAGTGCAGAAGGCGATCGATAAACGCCAATTGAACTGGCGCTTCACTCGCGACACCACAGAATCAAATATTGAAACGCTTATGGACGAAGGTGTTGAATTACTGGTCTGTGCACCCGGTCTACGCTTTATGTTTTATCGCAAGAATTTTGATAAGCAACGCATGGTGTTTCTCACCACCATGGAATACCTGAGTAACGACGTCCGGCCTGTAATGCGTAAAATACGGGAACGGGAAGACAGGGAAGATTTGTTGGACTAAAGGGCTCGGATACCTCATGTCGGATATTACAGCCCCAAAATATTATGAGTTGTTGTTCATGAAGGTGCGCATTGATGCGCACCTGGATAACCGGTCACGATGAAAAAAAGCTACTGCGGAATCACCTTCTCCGCTTTCAGCCGATCAAACAGCGCAATAAACGAATCCAGCGTGGAACGATAGCCGATGAATCCCGCTTTGCGGCTTTTGCTCATGTCGGTGAATGCTTCCATTGGACGCCCAAGGTCCGCATCGGTGTGCCACCACGAAGCCAGCTTATTAACGTCCGCCTCTTGCAGCTGTTCGCGCGCGGCAATTTCACGCCATGCGTCTGCGGCCTGTTGCATGCGCCCTTCCAGAGGCATCATCTGTGCAGGATACGCGGCGGCTTCAACGTTAAAGTAAGCGGCCAGTCGCGGCCACAGCCAGTTCCAACGGAATACATCGCCGTTGACCGCGTTGAAGTCCTGATTGGCTGCTTCATCCGCCGTCGCTGCCCACAGCAGCTGCTCCGCCAGCAAACCGGCGTCGGTCACATCCGCAATACCGTTCCACTGTTCCGGCGAGCCAGGAAAGATAAATGGCCAGCCTTTCTCGCGACACAGCGTGGCATACACCGCCAGCGTCTGCCCCATGTTCATGGCGTTGCCCACTGCATAACCGATGATGGTGTGCGGGCGATGCACGCTCCAGCGATAGCCATATTGCTCGGCACCGGCAAAGATTTCATCTTCCTGCGCATAGTAGAAGTTATCGACCGGCTGGCGTCCCTGTTCTTCACGGAACGGCGTCACCGGCACAGCTCCTTTGCCATACGCCTCAAATGGACCCAGATAGTGTTTCAGCCCGGTCACCAGCGCCACGTGCGCACCGTTCAGGCGCTCACCCAGCGCTTCAATCACATTACGCACCATGCCGCCGTTCACGCGAATGTTCTCTTTTTCGTTCTCCTGACGCGCCCAGACGCTAAAGAACACCGCATCAGGCTTCTCTTGTGACAGTGCAGTGCTGACCGCATCAGCATCGGTCAGATCTGCGGTCAGACTGCGGCACCCTTCGGGGATAGCGCCGCGCCCGCGTGACAATCCGGTCACCTGCCATCCTTCACTTTGCAGTTTTTCCGCCAGCGCACGCCCAATCACACCGCTAATGCCGACAATTAACGCCTGCTTTTGCATTTCAATTCTCCTCGGTTTCGGTAATCATTAGCCTAATAGAGAATTCAATTCCTATCTCTGGCTTTAATTCACATCATTCATAACCTGGATTCACGAATAGATGCACGATCAACGCCTGAAAGATATCGTTCCCTTTGTGGCCAGCGTCGAAAGCGGCAGTTTCGCAGCGGCGGCAGAACGTTTACACCTGACCGGTTCGGCCGTCAGTAAAAGCGTCACGCGACTTGAGACGCGACTCGGCTCACGCTTGCTGGAACGCACCACGCGCAGTCTGAAGCTCACCGATGCAGGCAACGCCTATTATCAAACCTGCCTGCGCATTATGGAGGAGCTGGCCGAAGCCGAAGCGGTACTGGCAGCACAGCGCACCATTCCCTCAGGACGATTACGCGTCGCCGTGCCCAATACCTATGGCCGGCTGGGCGTCATGCCGGTGCTGATTCCATTTTGTCAGCAGCACCCGGAACTCGAACTCAATCTCACCTTCTCCGATCGCTTTATCGATCTGTTTGATGAGGGGATCGATGTCGCAGTACGCATTGGCGGATCGCCGGACGTACCGGCCTCGCTTGGCTGCCGTCAGATGGGTCGCGAGCGCATGGTGTTTTGCGCTGCACCCGATTATCTGGCGCGCCATGGACGTCCTCACAATGAAAGCGAGCTATTACAACATCAGGCCATCATGTATGAACGCGTGGATGGCAGCAGCAAGCCATGGCTGTTCACCACTTCAGATGGTCACCCGCACTGGCGCAATGTGCCACACCGGATGGCACTGGGTGATGTCGATGCACAAGTCCAGGCGCTGTGTGGCGGATTAGGCGTGGCGCAGATGCCATCCTGGCTGGTGCGCGAGCCACTGGCGCGCGGTGAACTGGAGATTATCTTGCCGGAGCAACAGCCCGATGGATTGGCTCTGACGCTGATATGGCCACGCCGCAAGCAGCTGTTACCGAAAGTCGATGCGCTATTGGCCGCGCTGGCAGAATTAGAGATTCGCTGAGGTGTGCGGCCTGAAGGCCGCCTGCTACCGCGAGCTCGACCATAATGACGCGCAGGTTTTTCAGCGGGCCAGTGTCCCCGTATCAGGATTGTACGGGGGATCCTGTTTAATTTTCGGGCTCAAACAGTGCGCGGGCGTAATTCTGTGAAGAGACATTTTTCTCGCTGTGCGGGATCTCCACGCTATCGATAAGCTTGGCTTGCTGATAGCTTTTCACCGTTTCATGCTGAGTGAGTTGCTGCGTGGTCTGCGCAGCCAGCTCACCTTTTTTGTTCTGCGAAACCACGGTCTGGCTACGCTCTTTATCGTCAATCAGATGATAGCGGTAATTTTGAGATGACTTAAGTGCCGTCAGTTTCGCTGCCCCGTCTGAATCCAGTGCGGTGTGGAAACTGGCTTTGAGTTTGAACAGCGTATCCTGTGTCAAATCCTGGGTATCAGTGTGCTGTTGCGAGCGGGTTTGCTGCGCGACGTCTAAAGAGAAAGTGTCCTGCTCCTCCGTTTTATAAGGATTATCAGAACGCGGCGTCTGCTGATAGCTGGCGGAAAAATCGGCCAATCCACTAATGGCACTGTTTTTAGCGGCATTAGCATCAATGGAGATCACTCGCTGGGTATTCACGCTGTGGCTTGCCTGTCCTTGCGTGGTATTCAGCGCCCGGAAGCTGGCTTTGAAGAGATTCAGCATGTCGCGATCGCCGTGCCCACGCGTTGCGGCCTGATCAAATTTGGCAGACCACTGATCGAGTGCGGCGGCCTGCTGTTCGGCGCTGCCTGCCTGAGTCAGCTTTGACACATCCGTATCGAGCTTGATACTGACATCCCCGTTGTGAAAACCGAGCCAGCGCTCTTTATCATCTGCGTGAAGGTTGAGGGACTGCTTCACGTTGTCGCCATTGCGCAGATCGGTCTTCAAATCGACGCTTTGCAACTGCGAGTTATCAAACTTCATCAGGTTGCTGATATCTAGCTGCGTTGTCTCTGCGTCCAAACCGTCCAGCGCTTTTTGCAAACCGTCGGAGAGCTGACTGATGGCTGTAGCCTCATCACTGTTGAGTTTACCCCCACTGGTATTCAGCTCCACCACCAGTCCGCCCTGCTGGCGTGTCATTTGCAGACTCACCTCAATCCCCGATTGTGTGGTCACGGTGAGCGCCACCGCGCTCTGACTGTTGCTGGTACCGTTGGCTGATGAGGTTGCGGGCACGCTTAACGTGACATTGTCACCACTCTGCACCATGCCCTTGAGCAAACTACTGCCGATACCGTTCATACCAACGCCGCCAGACTGCGCTGCCGCGTTGATTTGCGCCTGTAAATTGCTGCTGATCGTGCCGCTACTCTGTACCTGTGCTGGCACAATTTTATAGATGGCCGCAATGGTCTCGCTTGCTTCACTGAAGGTCACTTTGGTGGACGCTTCAGCCTGTAAGTGGCTTTGTGCTGCCTTGCTGTTTGCGGTGGTATTTACGCTTGAACCCGCAGAAATCAGGTTGCGTAGAACGCTGCTGCCAATCCCATTTAGCATCAAAATAATCCTTCTTGTGAACTATTCCTGAAGGTTATCGGCATCATATCGCCATGCTTTAACGTTCCCCTCCGGTTAACGCCAGCTCCTGATAGACCGCTGGCACTTCTGGCACAGCATCTGTCTGCTTAAACACAGCCGAACCCGCGCGTCTGATTTACGTTGTTGATCAACACATTGTCTACCGCACAGGTAGCCCCCCTTCAACAGAGGTAAGGTCGCGATGAACAACCTGCATTACAAAAGCTTGCTGGAAATTGGACGCCTGATTCAGTCTGGCGACATCACCTCGGTAGCGGTCACCGAATCACTGTTAACGCGCATCGACACACTGGATAGCGATCTACACAGCTATTTCTACGTGATGCGCGACAGTGCGTTAAAACAGGCGGCAGAGGCGGATCAGGAAATCGCCGCAGGTAAACTGCGTGGCCCGCTGCACGGTGTACCGATTGCCCTAAAAGATCTGATCTGGACCAAAGATGCGCCCACCAGCCACGGCATGATCATCCATAAGGATCACTATCCGGCGGAAGACTCCACGGTGGTTGATCGTTTTCGCGCTGCCGGTGCGGTGATCCTCGGCAAGCTGACGCAAACTGAAAGCGCCTTTGCCGATCACCATCCGGAAATCACCCGCCCTAATAACCCCTGGGGCAGCGCCCTCTGGACCGGTGTCTCCTCCAGCGGTTCTGGCGTCGCTACTGCGGCTGGACTCTGTTATGGCGCGATTGGCACCGATACCGGCGGCTCCATTCGCTTCCCGTCAAATGCCAACGGACTGACCGGCATCAAACCGACCTGGGGTCGCGTCACGCGCCACGGTGCCTGTGAGCTGGCGGCGTCGCTCGATCACATCGGTCCGATGGCACGCTCTGCAGGCGATGCCGCTGCGATGTTGCAAGCCATTGCCGGGCGTGATGATAAAGATCCGACCTCCAGCAGCGAGCCGGTGCCGGACTATCTGGCTCTAATGACGCGCGGTGTCAGTAAAATGCGCATCGGATTGGATGCGAGCTGGGCGTTAGAGAAGGTGGATGCGGAAACCCGTGCCGCGCTGGAATCGGCGATAGCTACCCTGACATCGCTGGGTGCCACCTTCGTGGACATCACTGTGCCAGACACGGAAAAAGCCGCCGCCGAGTGGAGTGCGCTCTGTGCAGTGGAAACCGCCCTGGCGCATGAAGAGACCTATCCGGCGCAGAAAGATCAATACGGTCCAGGGTTATCTGGTCTGCTGGATCTTGGCCATCAGGTCACCGCACTGGAGTATCAGCGCCTGCTGCTGAGCCGTGCGGCACTGCGTGGCGATATTTCTGCCCTGTTCAGCAAAGTGGATTTGATTCTGGCACCCGCCACCGCTTATGCCGGATTAACCTGGGACACCATGACCCGTTTTGGTACCGATCAGGCACTTTTTAACGGCGTATTGCGCTATACCAGTGCATTTGACGCGAGCGGGCATCCCACCATCACCCTGCCATGTGGCATGACTTCCGCCGGTGCACCCATTGGTTTCCAGTTAGTCGCCGCCCATTTCGATGAAACCGCAATGATTCAGGGCGCCTGGGCTTATCAGCAAGTCACTGAATGGCATAAAAAACATCCTGCTATCTAAAGCTGCTTATTTTGGCCGCACTGCATTTCGGGTGCGGCCTTTTCATGTCGATATGGCCTGAAACTTGCTTGGTTTATTGTGATTTCACCCTTTTCGCCAGGTTTAGGGGATGTTGCCATGAAAGAAACGTTCACCACGGATCACTTAGATAATCGCCACCGCTTTGATGCCTGGCGCGATGCCGTCTGTTCGCGCTTGATTAATGCCGAGGCGCGTCAGGTTAATGCCGGTACTTTTTCCGGCAGCTTTGGTTATTCCATGCTGGGCCATGTCGATATTGCACACCACGTGTCACAAACCGCGCTGGTGTGGCAACGCACCACCGAGTGCATTCGCCGCCATCCTAATCATGATTTTTATCTCGGCTACGTTCGTTCCGGCATCGGGACATTGCGGCAAAACGATAACCAGTCACGGGTGAGCGCAGGGGATGTGGTGATTTACGATGCCGCAACGCCCTTTGATTTCGCCATGGATAACGTGGCCATCAACATTGTGCATTTGCCGCGCCAGATGATTGAAAAAGAGGCACCAGCGATTGCCCGGCTCGCGGGGAAAACGCTGGATCTTAGTCGTCCCGGAATGACCTCACTCAAGCAATTACTGGAAGAGGCATTTGTCTTTAACGCGGAGAGTGAGAACACCTTTCTCGCGGAACAGTTCGCCAATACGTTGATCAATATGATCTCGGTGAGTGTCAATTTGCAGAAAGGCGATGACGCACTAAAACCGGATCTTTACTCGCGGGTGGTGAGTTATTTACGGCAAAATCTGCAGGAAGCGGACCTGACCATGGCGCAAATTGCCAATGCCCATCATGTTTCACCGCGCACCATCAGCCGCGTGTTTGCTGCACACGGCACCACGCCGATGAATTTTGTCTGGCAGGAGCGCCTGCTGGCGTGTCGCAAGGCGCTAGCCGAAGGTAAAGCGCGCAACATCACGCAGGTGGCGCTAGATCACGGCTTTAGCGATATGTCGCATTTCAGTCTCGCCTTCCGCAAAGCCTTTGGTTACACCCCGAGCAGTCTGCTGAGACAAACCGAGGCGTAACGGCGTTTTGTTTTACCCTTTCTGCAACTGACTGATCACACGCTCAGCAGTAAATTCCAGGCTGCTGCGCGTGTTCATCGCTTCGGTACGCATAAAGCGATATGCCCCTGACTCATCCAGACCGAAAGTCTGCATCAACACGCCTTTAGCCTGCGCCAGTCGCTCATTCCTCAGTTTACGCTGTTGGCGAGCCTGCAGTTCACCCCGCAACTGGGCATTCTGCTGGGAGGATCGCCAGGTGCCGATGATCTGCACAATCAAGGCAAAGGGGTTTAGTTCTCGCTCGGCGATGGCAGCGGGTTGCAGTTTCATTAGCAGCGGAAACAAGCGCGCATCGTGGCAGTTCGCCAGGGCAATCACCGGTGTGTAATGCTGTTGCAATGAACGAAACAGCGGCGTTAATACCGCCTCGTGGTGATTTTCAATCGCCACCAACAGCAGTTGCGCGTCAGCCGGACGTCCGGCGACAGGCGGCCAGCTGTGTTGTGCGTGACAACCGATTTGCGTCAACGAGGCACAAAAAGCCCGCACGCTTTGCGAATCAGGATGGAAAATATGCAACCGCACACCCGCAAGCGTTTTCAGCAAAGATGGCTCATTCATGTTTCACCCGTGTGCATTCTGATGTTCGAAGCATCACGTTAGAGGAGTCAGGCAATCGATGCTGTGTTGCTGCTGCCGGGTGCTGTGTCAGGCGAGACAGGGCATGCACCCCGTCCCGCTTCCACGATTTAGGCGTGAAACCCTAAAAACTGCTCCGCCACACTGGCACTGGGCTGGATGCGCGGATCAATCTGCTGCACAATCTGCCCTTTTTCAATCACATGGATCCGATCCGATAACGCATAAAGAAACTCAATATCCTGCTCTACCAGAATGATCGAGATATCCATTTCATGCCTCAGCCGCTGCAGCGTCTCGATGATCTCCTCACAGATATTCGGTTGAATGCCTTCGGTTGGTTCATCCAGCAACACCAGCTGTGGCTGCCCGCAGAGACAGCGCGCCAACGCCAGCAGTTGCTGCTCGCCGCCCGAGAGCGCCCCGCCCGGTTGAGCCAGTAAACGTTTCAGGCGCGGGAAAATCTCTAGCATCTGCTCGATGATCTGACCCGCGCGCGAAAAGTGCTTCACGCAGCCCATGCGCAGGTTCTCTTCCACCGTCAGCAGCGGGAAGATCTGCCGCCCTTGCGGCACAAAACCGATGCCGGCCGCCGCCCGCTGGTGGGCCTGATAGCGCGTGATATCAATGCCGTTGAGCGCGATTGTTCCCTGCCAGGCGGGTAGCTCTCCCATGATGGTGCGCAGCAGCGTGGTTTTTCCCATGCCGTTGCGTCCTAACACACCGGTGAAGGATTTGGCTCCGACAAACAGCTCGGACAAGTGCAGGACCGGAATTTTGTTGTAGCCCGAGACCATCTCTTTTATTTCAAGCATGTTTGATCTCCAGATTGCCGAGATACGCCTCTTTCACCAGAGGATTCTGCGTCACCTCGCGGAAAGTCCCCTCCGCCAGCACCGCGCCCTGATTAAACACCGTGACCTGCTGCGCGATCATGCTGATGAACTCCATATCGTGCTCCACCACCACCACGGTGCTCTGTTGATTGATCGCTTTAATCAGCTGGGCGGTTTTGCGCACTTCCTGATGCGTCATGCCTGCGGCGGGTTCATCCAGCAACACCAGTTGCGGACGAGAAATCAGGATCATCCCTAACTCCACCCACTGTCGCTGTCCGTGCGCCAGTTCAGAGAGCACGGCATCCTGATGATCTTCCAGTCCGATGTCGTGCAATACCTGATCAATCGCAGCGGACAGAGCCGCTTTCGCCAGCTTATTGGCTGCCGCCTGCCATAGATTCTCCCGAACGCTCAACCCTTCAAAGACGCTCGGCACCTGAGTTTTGATGCCGATGCCCAGCCGGGCAATATCCCACGGACGTTTGCCGGAGATCACTTGATTGCGGTAGCGGCATTCACCGCGTGTGGGCGTTACCTGACCACTGAGCATTTTGAAAAAGGTGCTTTTCCCCGCGCCGTTCGGGCCGATCAGGCAGCGAAGCTCCCCTTTATGCAGGGTGAAATCCACCTCCTTCACCGCATGCACACCACCAAAACTGACGCCCATTTTGCGGGTTTCCAACAGGACTGTTGCCGTCATGGTTTCACCTCACTCACCGATGCGCGGGTTGCCGTCAGCATTTTCGGTCGTTTACGCCGCCAAAATCGCTGTAGGGTCGGTAAAATACCACCGGGGATCAGCAGCACAAACACTGCCAGAATCACGCCGAGTACCAGATTGACATCCACCGTCTGCTGCGCGCCCAGCCGCGTCACCATCCACTGCAACAGCACACAGCTGATCACCGGACCGATCAACGTGCCGCTCCCCCCGACGATCACCCAAATGATGATCTGTGCCGACTGACTGATACTAAACACCCCGGGGCTGACAAAGGCACCCCAGTTGACGTACAGGCATCCAGCTAACCCGGCAATCGCCGCGCCAATGGCAAAGGTGACGAGCTTATGTGCCGGCACGTTGTAGCCGAGCAGTCCTGCGCGCTGTTCGTTTTCCCGAATGGCCACCACCGTTTTGCCAAAGCGGCTGAGCAGCACAAACTTCAGCAGCGCATAGCAGAGCGCCAACGCACCGGCGGTCACCATAAAGATCGCCTCCGGTGACAAAATGGCATCTGGCTGGAATGGCATGTTGAGTGTCGGCACTGACGGAATACCATTGAACCCACCCAGCAGCGCTTCGCCGATATGGTATTCACTGCCCGAGGTGGAGTTTACCCAGTTAAACAGCACCAGGCTCACGGCTAACGTGATCGCGCCGAGGTACACATCACTGACGCCGCCGTAGAAGATCACGTAACCGAGAAGCAGAGAGAACAGCGTGGGCAGGAGAATCGCCATCACCACCGCCCAGGTGGAATCCCCCCAGTTAATGGCGCAAATGGCGTAGGTATAGGCCCCCAGTCCAAAAAATGCCGCCTGACCAAAACAGAGGATGCCGCCGTAGCCCCAGATAAACGCCAGGCTGAGTGACAACAGTCCCATCACTAAAAACACCGTAATGGAGAGCAAGGTGTACAGCTCAATCGCACCAGCGAGCCAAAACGCCAGCAGGATCAGCATCAGGGCACTGAGCACAATGCGCACTTTTTCCGAAAACAGTTTCATTACAGCGATCTCCTGAAGAAGCGCCCGGTGATACCCTGCGGCAGCAGTCGCAGCAGCACAATGGCACTCAACAGCAGCGCCACCGCACCAAACACCGGCGTGGAGAGATAGGTCACCAGTTGCGAAATGGTGCCAAACAGCGTGGAAGAGGTCAGCGTGCCGGCGATGATGGCGCTGCCCCCGCCGATTACCGTGATAAAGGCTTTGGCAATAAAGCTAACGCCGATGGTCGGTATCACGCCGGTGATCGGTGCCAGCAGCGCGCCACCCAATCCGGAGAGCGCGGCTCCCAGACCGAAGGTCAAGCTGTAGATTTTACCGGGATTGCTGCCTAGCGCCGCCGCCATGCGCGCATTCTGCATGGTGGCACGTGCGCACAATCCCAATGTGGTGAAGCGCAGCAACAGCCACAATGCCGCCACCAGACACAGCGCAAACACAATCATAAACAGCGAATAGCCGCTGGTGCTGTAACTTCCCACATTCACGCTGGGCAGCGGCGAGCTGATGCCCAGCGTGGTGTTGCCAAACAGCATGGTCGCGGCACCGATCAACGCCAGACTCAACCCCCAGGTGGCCAGCATGGTGTCGATCATCCTGCCGTAGAGATGACGAATAATGACGCGTTCAATCACCATGCCAAACACGCCAACACAAATCGGCGCAACTACCAGCATGGAGATCCAGATCGGCACGCCAAAGTGGTTAGTGGCCATAATGGCGCTGTAGCCGCCCAGCATCATAAATTCGCCGTGCGCCATATTGACGATTTTCATCATGCCAAACACCACCGCCAGCCCCAGACTCATGATCACCAGCACCGCGATGGCATTCAGCACTTCGATGCCATAGATAACCGACAGATCCATTAGCGCCTCCCGTTACAGCTCAATCTGATACTGTTTGGTATCACGTGGATTTTTCTTCAGGTCGCACACCATGGCGGTATCAACCGGTGCCTGGTTTGTGAAGGTTTCCAGAATCTTCATCTGATGGTTCTCCACCTCGGCAATGTGCACGTCCAGCGAACAGTGATGCGTGGTGGGATCGACACTCAGCTGACCGCTTGGCGAGGTCAGTGTGACGCCCGACTCCAGCGCCTCGATCACTTTCATGCGGTCGATGTCGCCCGCCTTACGCACCCCTTCGGCCCAAATCAACATGCCCTGATACGCGCCCATCGCCAGATCGCTGATGTACATGTCGCCGTAACGCGCATGGAATTTATCGACAAAGGCTTTGTTCTCGGCAGACGGAATTTCTTGCATGTAGTTCGCTGCCACCAGAATGCCGTTGCTCTCTTCCGGCGACAGAATGATGTGTTCATTGCCGCCGCCGAATACGGTAGAGGCGATGGGAATCTTGCCGCTCATGCCAGCCGCATGCCATTGGCGGTAGAAGGAGATGTGCGCCCCGCCCACCAGTGCTGACCACACCATGTCTGGTTTAGCGCTCTGGATTTTTGAAATGGCGGCACCGAAGTCCGTGACATCCAGCGGGAAGAACTCCACCGTCATCACTTCACCACCGTTGTCACGCACCGACTTCTTCACCCATGACGAAACAATCTGGCCGTAGTTGTAATCCGCCGCCAGCACATAGACTTTCTTGCCCCACTTCTTCATGGCGTACGGCACCAGTTTCTCCACGGTTTGTGCGGGCGTTGAGCCTGAAGAGAAGTAGTTGCGATCGCAGACGCCACCTTCGTACTGCGCAGGATAGAAATAGAGTGAGCGGAAACGATCCAATACAGGACGAATCACCTCGCGCGACGCAGACGTGATGCCGCCGTGCACCACCGCCACTTTGTCTTTCAGCGCGGCCTGCTGGGCGTATTGGGCATAAAGTTGCATATTGGATTGCGCGTCGTAATTGATGATTTGCAGTGGTCGGCCTAATAATCCCCCTGCTGCATTAATCTCATCTGCGGCTAAATTGATGGCGTTGGACATCGGCTTGCCATAAATATCCAGCCCGCCTGACAGGTCGAGAATGCTCGCCACTTTGATGGCGTCTTTGCTGTCAGCGGCTAAGGTGAATTTCGGTACAACCCCTGCAGCCAGACCCAATGCGGATACGGCCGATCCCTGAATAAATGAACGACGACTAATAGCCATAGCACCCTCGCAATGAAGTTGTTGGAATAAATAGAGATGAAGCATTCCGGGAACCGGAAGAGATAAGCGGATAAAACAGACAGCGCTGTCTGCATTAATGCGAGAAAAGGGCCACAACATTGGGGCACGTTTTTTAGATTAGCAATAAGCGGGCCAAAACCCACGTGGCCGTTCAAATTAAATTTATTCTCTGCTAGCAGAAGCGAAAGCGATGAGAAGTATTACTGCATTTAATCCCGCCCACCTTTAATTAATTTTATCCCTCTCACTTTTCTGCACTTAATTAAAGCAATCAGCACCAAAAGGGTGCAATTAAATTTTTTAACACTGCGCTGTCCGCTCAAACACAGCGAATGGCAGCATTAACAAAGATGTAATTACCGGAAGCGTTAACGTCTCTCACAGACTCATTCATCTCATCAGTAAAAAATCTTTTGAGGAGCCATTATGTCGGACCCTTCGGTATTACCTTCGGATGCCGCGTTAAAGATCCGTGCTATCCAATCCCTGTTGGCAGAAAAGGGATTTCTGAGTCAGGAGGTCACTGACACCATCGTTAATTATTTCGAAACCAAAGTCGGACCCCGCAATGGTGCGCAGGTGGTGGCGAAAGCCTGGTGCGATCCCGCCTTCAAAGCGCGCCTGCTCGAGAATGGCCGCGAGGCAGTGAATGAACTTGGCTTCTCCGGCTTTGAAGCCGCTACCCTGCACGTGCTGGAGAATACCGACAGCGTGCACAACGTAGTGGTGTGCACGCTTTGCTCTTGCTAGCCGTGGCCGGTGCTGGGCTTGCCGCCCATCTGGTTTAAATCGACACCCTATCGTTCACGTGTGGTGATTGATCCCCCGTGGCGTATTAGCAGAATTTGGCACTGAAATTCCGGCCAATAAGTAGATTCGCGTATGGGACAGCAATGCCGAAATTCGTTACTTCGTGCTGCCACAGCCCCCTGCTGACAGTGAAAGCATGAGTGAGAGCGAGTTGGCCGCATTGGTCACACGCGACTCCATGATCGGCACACGCACGCTTTAAGCGGAGAAACACCATGAATAATATCCACGATTGCGGCGGCATGCAGAATTTAGGTCCAATCGAGATTGAAGCCGATGAGCCTCATTTTCACAGCCAATGGGAAAAAGATATTTTCGCCACCACGCTGGTGTTCTTTATGAGCGGAAAAATCGTGCTTGATGATTTCCGTTATGAAATCGAGAAAATGTCCGTAACGGAATATCTGCAATCCAGTTATTACGAACACTGGTTATTTGCCATTGAGCAGTTGATGAGTAAAACCGGCGTATTCACTGAACAAGAATTGCAGCAGCGTCTCAGCGAACTCTCCGCCTGAGGATACAACATGAATACTTATTCGCCGCAGGGCTACCTGGATTTAATTACTACACCGCCCAATTACCATCGTGATGTTGAGGTCGAACCGCAATATCAACCGGGTGATAGTATTATCACGCATAATTTAAATCCGCTGAGTCATACACGCCTGCCGCGCTATGCGCGTGGTAAAAAGGGCGTGATTGTTGCCAACTACGGTGCCTGCGTATTTCCCGATGCGCTGGTCGCAGAGCAATAGGAGAAACCGCAGTACGTCTACCTGGTGAAATTCATTGCCGCCGATTTGTGGGGGAGAGAATAGCGAGAATTTCAGCGTCCACCTGAGCGTCTGGTCCGACTATATTCAGGGCAGATGTGAGGATGCTGCGCATGGATGAGTTAAACGCGATTATTGCTCAGGTGAACGAAGCCGATCCCACCTTTGCACAACCCTGGGAAGCCGATGCGTTTGTCATCGCGGTGGCCCTGTCTCAACGCGGCTATTTTAGCTGGCCACAATGGGTGGAACAATTTGCCCAGGAGATCCGCGACTTCCCGCAGCGCAGCGATGAAAGCGCCCATACCGCCTATTATCGGCAATGGCTGAGCTGTCTGGAAAAGATCCTGTCACAACATCAATTGATTCCGATGTCAGAATTGCTGATTCGTGAAGAGCAGTGGCGCCAGGCTTTCCTCAACACGCCCCATGGCAGCCCGGTGGATCTCGCTGCCGCCAGCTGTCCGCCCGACCACCCGCATGATCATGACCATCATCATCATCATCATCACGACCATCACGCCGCGCAGCCACTGATCCAACCGCTGCGCGTCTTTGCCGCTGTCGGGTAATTCTCAGGAGTCTTTATGAAGGTGCTGAGTCATAAGCAAAAAGGCGCTGCGGTGATTGGTGGCGCCATGCTGTTTAATTTGCTGGTCATCGGTACGGCGTTGATGACTTTTCAGCATTCACCGGCCGCGCTGAGTGTCGCGCTGTTAGCCTATCTGTTTGGTTTGCGCCACGCCGTCGATGCCGATCATATCGCCGCCATTGATAATGCCACGCGCAAGTTGAGTAATGAGGGCAAGAGCCCGTTTACCGCAGGTATGTGGTTCTCACTCGGCCACGCTTCGGTGGTGCTGATCGCCTGCCTGATATTCGCTTTGACCACGCAACCTTTGCAGCAGATGTTTCCCGGCGTGAAAGAGATTGGCGGCATGATTAGCACACTGATCTCCGGTGCTTTTCTGCTGCTACTCGCCTGGGCTAACTCCCGCACTTTGTGGCAATGTTTTCGCCAACGTCAGCGGTTGCTGCGTGGCGATGTAACGCGGGTCCCGCAGGAGAGCCATCACCACGGCGTGCTCACCCGGCTATGCGCGCCACTGTTTCGCATGGTGAGCAAAAGCCATCATTTGTTCCTCATCGGTTTCCTGTTCGGCATTGGTTTTGATACAGCAACCGAAGTGGCGATTTTCGGTATGTCCGCCAACCACGCAGCGGGTGGCGAAGCGATGCTGCACATCATGTTGATGCCGCTTTTATTCACTGCCGGCATGATGCTGATCGATACCACAGATGGCGTCATGATGTTGAAACTGTATCGCTGGTCGCAATTCGATCCGTTGCGCAGCCTCACTTACACCCTCGCCATTTCATCACTCTCAATTGTGGTGGCCTTCGCGATTGGCTGTTACGAAGTGTCGACGGTGTTACAACTCAACACGCTGATCTCCCCTGCGCTGGATGGCGTGATGGAAGCAATCATCAGTCAGATGGGTTGGGAGCTGATTATAACGTCCATTGCTGTATGGCTACTGTTTTCACAGCGGGCTAAGCGTCGGGCGCTGTAAGTACAATGGCGGCTTTGTGCCGCCCTGTTTCTGGCATCAGCTCGTGTTAGACCCCCCTGTCAGGTTCAACATCCTGTCAAAAAAGCCTTTTCTGAAACAGGCTGCCATCAGTAAAAAGAATTGAAATCAAGAATCATTCTCATTATGGTGCAAGGTGATATGTACCAATAACCAATAGAATAAGGATTTCAATGCTTTATAGATTTTCAGCGATAAACCGTCCCATTGTCCTGCTGCTATTGTTGCTCAGCAGTGTCACCACCAGCGCGTTTGCACGCCCGAATATGACGCCACTCGGCCCGAATATCGCCGACAAAGGCTCCGCTTATTACCACTTATCCATCAGTGAATATGACTCGGCTGATGGCCAGCGGCATTACAAAGTTTGGACTGCGGTGCCAGATAAAGCGCCTCCGCCATCTGGCTACCCGTTGATCACGATGCTGGATGGCAATGCGGTAATGGACAGGCTGACCGATCCGCTGCTGCAAAAACTCTCGGCAGACAACCCTCCGGTTCTGGTGGTGGTCGGGTATCAAACCACTTTGCCGTTTGAGGTAAACGCGCGAACTTACGATTACACCCCGCTTGACAAAGAGCATGGCGATGCAGGATACACTTTTAGTCGCGGTCGCAAGGGCGGCGGCAGCAGCGCATTCCGCACCTTGCTAGAGCAACGTATTTTGGCCGCAGCGCAGAAAGGTGTGCATGTCGATCATCAACAACGCGCGCTGTGGGGCCACTCTTACGGCGGATTGTTTGTACTCGACAGCTATCTCTCCTCTCAGCTGTTTACGCGCTATTTCGCAGCCAGCCCGTCGATTGGCCAGGGGTACCATTCTCTATTAGGTGAGATGCAGACCCGCAAAGCCAGTAATAAGCAGATCACTTTGATGGAAGGGAATGGCGATCGCCGCAGCGATAGCAACACGGCGGAACCTGAAGTATTGCGCGCGGTGCGCACCACTATCGAAGGTATGGCAGAGAACGGCGCAGCTGCACGCTATCAACTTTATCCGGGACTGTCCCACGGACAAATGTTTGGTGCATCAATGGAAGAGGCGCTGCTGGAAATGTCGCAGGCAAAATAGCGAGGAGAAGTGGGCGCAAAAAATGCGCCCACCGAACGGCTTAATTAAAGAACTTTATATCAGTGGGCGTGGATATTTTTGCTGCATCGCCCGCTGCTTTCAGCTCACCGCTCTTTTCATCGAAATGGAACAGGGAAATATTGTTGGTGAACACGTTAGTGACATAGAGATATTTTCCACTGCCATCAAATGAGAACGCCCGAGGTTCAATGCCGTTGGCTTTATAACTGACCGGCTTGCCTAACTGGCCATCCGCCTCAATTTTAAACACCAACAGCTTATTATCTGAACCACGATTCGCTGCAATCACATATTTACCGTTCGGACTGAGAATAATTCCGCCGCCGCTACGGTATTCAGCACTGTTAGTTTCACTGTTCAGCTTCACGGTATTGCTGCGATCCAGATGATCGTCTTTCACTGTAAATACCGCGATCTCACCGGCCATTTCGGTGGTGACGTAGGCATGTTTGCCATCTGGTGAGAACACCATATGACGCGGGCCAGAACCTTCGGTAAAGGTCACGTCATGCGCGGTATCCGCTTCCAGAGGCTCAGCCTTATTGGCGTGATAACGATACGCATGGAGCTTGTCACCGCCGAGATCGGCAGCGAACAGATATTTACCGTCGTGGGTAAAGGTGGTCGAGTGTGCGTGACCGCCATCCTGACGCCCTTTCACCGCGCCCGTGCCGTGGTCGAAAGCAAAGTGCTGCACCTGCTCACCCAGTTTACCGTCATGATGAATCGGGAACACCGAGACGCCCGCGCCGCCTTTCGCCACCGAGTAGTTAGCGACAAACAGGAACTTACCATCCGGGCTTATGGTGGCGTGCGTCGGCTGTTGCCCATGGCTATCCACCGCATTTAACACTTTCACCTGACCGCTTTTATCAATGGACAGTGCGGTAACGGCCCCAGCGTTTTCTTCATTGGTGGTATAGGCAAAGCGGCCATCCTGGGATTTTACAATCCATGACGGGCTTTTCATTTTGACCACATCAAGTGGTGTTAAAGTGCCATCCGCATTCACCTTGAGGCGATATAAACCTTCGCTAGGATGATCCGGTTTCTGCTCTAATGGGGCATCTGGAATCGACGTCCAGGTACCCACCAAAGCGATTTGATGATGTTCCGCGGCATTTGCCATAGCGCTCCCCGCCAGTGAAAAAACAGCTAAGGATAATGCCATGGTTATGTTTGATGCTAAACCGCTGAATGTGGCTTTTTTATTTCTATTCATTTTCGTACCCCACCATAATCGGAATGTTTAACGACTATAGTGGGATTAATTTGAATAGCGCCCGGCCAGGGTGACCGGGTTCACAATATAGCAGATTAGTTTTTAGGAAATCGTGCCTTTAAATTCTGGCTCATCACGATTCAAGGTAAATATCTGCCAGTCAACTTGTTTGGTATGCAGCGTAAATACCGCTGTCGCCAGGGTGTTCTCTTCATCCGGATCGTTCGGCGAAAGGCGATAAATGGGCAGCACCGCATCATGCTGGTCAGAGAGAATCGCTTTTGCTGCATCGCCATCCAGCTGCGTTTGCGTCTCCAGCCACT
>NZ_DAMDQC010000063.1:0-23889 GCF_032082325.1 Pantoea sp. CTOTU50773
CCACCGGCTGAATATGAAAACCTATATTATCAACGGCTCAGAAGTGTCTAGATTATCTGTGGCGATTCAGAGAGCACTTCTATGGTTACTTCAGTCACTTATCTACCTCATTCCCCTCGCAGCTGTTGTAGCAGGGATCTACATTTTTGTCCGCTTTATGCCAAATTACGCAGCCTTCCTTAGCATATCCTTGGTGATCGTTGTTTCCTTCATCTACATCAAATACAACAGATGGTATTGAATGTTTCCAACACCATCTGTCAGCACTCGCTTTTAACATCCAACCCAAATCATTAATGATAGCGCCACTCAACTTGATAAGGCCTGAAAGTCGTAACCTAATCCATCACTCCCCTTCCAACCCGCAAACCTGCCACCGCACCGAACTCACGCCCTTCTCCAGACTAATCCTTCCCACCAAACTCTCCAGCTGATCCGACATGCTCGGTTTGCCCAGCACTTCCGCATTCACTTCCATACGATGCGGCGGGTTCATATCCTCGCTGTGCAATGATTGCAGGCGTAATCCGCTGCCGCCAAGGCTGTGCAGCATCAGGCTGCGCACCTGCACTTCATCTTGCGCCAGACAGATGATCTGCACTTTGTAGTGCTGCACCACTTCTTCCGCAGGCACCAGGCTCTGGCGATTAATCCCCTGCGCCAAATCGCGCAGCAGAATATTGGCGCAAAGAATCACCATGCAGCCAATCGCCGCTTCCAGCAGCAATCCCATGCTGCACAAAACGCCCACGGCGGCAGTGCACCACAGCGTTGCGGCGGTATTCAGGCCGCGCACGTTAAGGCCGTCGCGCATGATCACCCCACCGCCGAGAAAGCCGATGCCAGAGACCACATAGGCCGCTACGCGTGAGGCATCGGTGGCGATGTCGGGTACGCTTTGCGTCATCAAAACAAATAAACAGGCGCCAGTGCTGACCAGCGCATTAGTGCGCAAACCGGTCATACGTTGGCGAAGCTGGCGCTCGCTGCCAATCAGCGCGCCCAGAACCAGCGCGACAGTGACGCGCAGTAAAAAGATTTTCCAATCCATCATAAACCTCACTCCGCTGCTTCAGGCAGGCGGAACTTCAGGGGGTAATAAATGGATTACAGCCGGTGCCGCTACCGCTAAAACTCAGCAGCATCACGCAAAAAAACAGGGGGAGATTCTGGAAGGAAATCCACCGTCTTAACGCACGGTTAAGACAGCGTTGAGGGCTATCTTACCGCAGGGACCTTTTGTAATCGTTCGGGACAGGTGTCCAATGCAGTTATCCTCTTGGGTAAAAATTCGCCGGGATTCTAAACCTCGTATCCTGTTATGGCTACTCCAAATAGCGCTTTCGTTTAGGTTGGGTTAAAGACTTCGCTATCGGAATCCCCAACCTGTTGATGCCTTTTATCACCGTGCTATCTTACCCACTCGCTATACCGCAATCGGATCAAGACCAATGGCAAAACAACGTGTAGGAATCGTGTTTGGTGGCAAATCGGCCGAGCATGAAGTGTCGTTACAATCAGCGAAAAACATCCTCGAAGCCATCGATAAGAGCAAATACGAGGTGGTGCTGCTGGGCATCGATAAACAGGGTGAATGGCATCTGAATGATGCTTCCGGTTTCCTGCTCAATGCCGATAATCCGGCGTTGATTGCCCTGAATCGCTCCGGCGAAAACGTCGCGCTGGTGCCAGGCAGTGCTTCACAGCAGTTGATCACTCGTCAGCAGGCACAGCCGTTGTCACAGCTGGATGTGATCTTCCCGATCGTGCACGGCACCCTGGGTGAAGATGGATCGCTGCAGGGCTTGTTGCGCATGGCGAACCTGCCGT
Source organism: Pantoea sp. CTOTU50773 (assembly GCF_032082325.1). NCBI lineage: Bacteria > Pseudomonadati > Pseudomonadota > Gammaproteobacteria > Enterobacterales > Erwiniaceae > Pantoea > Pantoea sp. CTOTU50773. The sequence goes on from NZ_DAMDQC010000063.1 coordinate 1,831, forward strand.
TTGTCGGATCGGATGTGCTGGGCTCAGCGGTGAGCATGGACAAAGATTTCACCAAGCGTTTGCTGCGCGATGCAGGCTTAAAAGTCGCGCCGTGGATCAGCGTGACGCAGGCACAGCGTGCGCGTTTGGATGCGCAAGCCGTGATCGATCAGTTCGGATTACCGCTGTTTATCAAGCCCGCCAATCAGGGATCGTCTGTCGGTGTCAGCAAAGTGGATCATATTGACGATCTGGCGGCGGCGCTGGATCTGGCCTTTACCTTTGATCGCAAAGTGCTGATCGAGCAAGGCATCAAAGGCCGCGAGATTGAGTGTGCGGTGCTGGGCAACGATGAACCCGAAGCCAGCCCGTGTGGCGAAGTGGTGGTGCATGATGCCTTCTACTCGTACGACACCAAATACATCAGCGCCGACGGTGCACAAGTAGTGGTGCCCGCCGCCATCAGCGAGCAAGCCAGCGAAGCAATTCGGGCCGTGGCGATTCGCGCGTTCCAGGCGCTGGAGTGCTTTGGTATGGCACGCGTTGATGTGTTCCTGACCGAGAGCGGCGAGATCGTGGTGAACGAGGTGAATACTCTGCCGGGCTTTACCAATATCAGCATGTATCCGAAGTTGTGGCAGGCGGCAGGATTAAGCTACAGCGATTTGATTACGCGCTTGATTGAGCTGGCGCAGCAACGCCATCAGCAGAGCAGCAAGCTAAAAAGCAGCGTTTAATCTTCACGTTCCGGGTGCCCATGAATGCGCACCCTACAACGGTTAAACAGGTTTGTCATTGATGGCGATCGAAACAAATTAGCGTCAGGCAGTTGAGAGGTTGTCATCAATGGCGACCGAAAAAACCAGCACCAAGCCATCGTAAGGTCGCCATTCACGGCGACCAAAACAACCCAGCATCAAGCCATCCTATGGTCGCCACTCATGGCGACCATCACGCACTTCACGCCACGTCATTCACCATGCTGCGCGGCTCCATCGCTGGAGAAGTTTGGTTACGGCCATTGCGTTTCGAGAGGTAGAGATTTTTATCCGCTGCCGACACCAGACGGTTAATCACGCCCGGCCATTCCCGCTCACTCTGCGCACTGCCGCGCGCCAGGCCTAAACTGGCGGTGACCGTCACCGTGTTGCCCTGAATCCAGAACTTCTCTTTGACCATCGCCTGACGAATCGCTTCGGCCAGCTGGTAAAGTTGCAGATGGCTGTAGTCGAACACCACCACCACAAACTCTTCGCCACCAAAGCGACACACCATGCCGCGATTGCCCACCACGCGTTGCATGCGGCGCGCAATCTCTTCCAGCACGCCATCACCGGCATCGTGGCCAAAGTTGTCGTTAATCGCTTTGAAATAGTCGACATCCAGCATCACCACGCCCGCTTCGCGCTGTAAGGAGAACGGCTCCTGCTTCAGGCTTTCATACAGGCCGGAACGCGACAGCAGCTGAGTGAGGAAATCGAAATTCGCCCGCAACGCCAGGCGATGATTGAGCTGGCGGATCGCATCCATACTCACTGCCACCAGCAGCGGGCTGAGTGCCACCGTTGCCACACCCAGTCGCGCCGAGGTGAGATGGCTGATAGGCAGCAGTGCGTCATCGCCCTGAATATTCATTACGCCGTGGGAAACGAGAACGATCTCAGTGATGCCGGTAATCAGGATCACCAGGCTTGTAACAGGAATCGGTAACACGATGGCGCACCAGATCAGCGCCGGCACCGGGAAGGTTAAGCTACCTGCCCCGCCAATCATCGCCCCCATGGTCAGTGACAGCACCACTGCCGCCAGCGGTAACAGCTTGCCCGGATGCAATAAGGTGCGCGGTGAGACGTTGCGCAAGGAGCGCGCCAGCATCACCGGCAACAGCATCAGGGAAGTCGAGAATTGCTCGCTAAACCAGTCGCCCCACGCCACCGCAAAGCGCGCGTTGAAATCGATATCCTGCGCCCACGCGCCCCAGGTGGCACAGGCGGCGGCACCGAGGAAACAGGCCGGGAAGATGCGCATGGCGTTGAACACCTGGCTGTTGGCCGAAGGCGGCTGCAGGTGCTTGATCAACATGCTGACCGAAACGAGGATAAACAGGATATTGGCGAAATTCACGGTCACCGCAGGCAGCGCCCAGCCGGAGAACACTGTGTCGTTAAATATCATCGCGGCAAAGCACACCAGATAGCTGGACGTGGTATGCAGGAAAGGATTTCGCACCATTAAACCGGCAATCAGCGCGTTCACCGGCCAAAACAGGGAGAACTCCTCCGGAATGCGCAGATGACTGCCAATAAAGCAGAAGAAAAGCGTAATCAGGAACAGCGAGAGTGCATTCTTTTTTAAATTATTCTCAGCAAACAGCTTAACGCGCATACGTCTGAACCCTGTAACCTGGAAATCGCTGCCTCTTGCCCACGGGCATCAGCAAGCATTTAACCTGAAATAACTGTGCGATGATTCGGCAATTAAGCGAGTGTTCGTCATCCTACTCTGCGACTGGGCGGCACTCAATGCGCCGGATCGGCGAGATGCGAGCGCGCGAGCAGGGTTGAAACCCGAGAAACAAGGATGAGAGCTGCTGCAATTATGCCCTGCAAATAAAAAAATCGGATATCCGAGATATCCGATTTTTACGCGAAAAACCAGTTTTTCAGCAAAGCGTTATTGCTAATTAACCGCAACGGGCCACTGACTCAGACGAATACCACGATCGCGCGCGTTTTCGCCGAAATCCTGTAGTACCGCTTTGACGTCCGGATCCAGGTACTCGGCGTTATCGTGATCAACAATCACCGTGCTGTTTTCCGGGATCTCCGCCAGCAATCCCTGCAGTTTTGGGTTGTGCATAAAGGTGAGGTTTTGTTGGAAGCGCAGCACGTAGTGATCGTCATAGCGGGTAAGCTGCAGCGCGTTGCGGTGGCTTTTGTAGATGCTATAGAGAATCTGCGTGGCGATACCGATACCAATCCCGGCCAGCATGCCGAATACAATAATGCCGCCGATGGTGGCGAGGAACGGCACGTACTGCTGAGCGCCCATGCGGAACTGTTCAACGAACAGGCGCGGCGTTGCCAGCTTATAGCCGGTATACAGCAAGACAGCGGCAAGGCTGGCTAAAGGGATGGCGTTGAGCAGATCGCTGAACCACAAGCCGCAGATCAGCAATAGCGCGCCGTGGATCAAAATCGACAGTTTAGTCTGCGCCCCGACACTGACGTTCACCGAACTGCGCACAATCACCGCCGTAATCGGCATCGCACCAAGGAAACCAGCAGTCAGGTTGCCGATGCCCTGTGCGAACATCTCTTTATTTGGCGAAGGTGCCGGATGCTGCGGACGCAGTTTTTTCAGCGCCTCCTGACTCAGCAGCGTTTCCAGGCTTGCCACCAGCGCCAGCGTCACGGCAACCACCCAGACTGAAGGATTTTGCCACGCCAGCCAGTCCGGGGTTTCCAGTTCCGCCGCCAGCGCTGACAGGCTATCAAAGGCTGGCAACGCAATACGCGGTAGCCCTTCCGCCAGGCTCGGGAACAGGCGATCGCCAAATACCGTCGCCATGCAGCCGAACAACACGGCCACCAGTGGGCCCGGAATCCAACCAAGCAGCTTGACCGATTTCACTATCGGCGTGGTCCACAGACAGAGAATCAGCAGACCGATGCCCGCCACCAGCATCGCGCTTAGCGAAAACTGAAATTCGCCATTCACCAGCGACACCAGCTCAGCATCACCTGCGGCACCGAAGGCCACCGGGATCTGCTGCATAATCAGCAAAATACCGATCGCCGCCAGCATCCCTTTGATCACACTGCCCGGCACCAGCGAAATGAAGCGACCGGCTCGCAGCAAACCAAGCAGGCACTGCAACACGCCCGCCAGAATCAGCGCGGTGAGGAAAGCGGAGAAGCTGCCAAGCGTCTGGATCGAGGCCACCACAATAGTCACCAAACCTGCCGCCGGGCCGCTGACGGCAAAACGCGAGGGACTCAGTGAAGTGACCAGCAGGCCGCCGATCACCCCGGTGAGCAATCCGGCAAACGGCGGTAAACCGCTGGCCTGCGCGATGCCAAGGCACAGCGGCAGCGCCACCAAAAACACCACCAGACCGGCGGGAATATCCTGACGCAGCGTGTTCAGATTCATGGCACCGATTCCTCTGCAGATTGCTGAGTAAGCTCTTTCAGATGACCCGACTGCAGGTCATACACACAGCCAAACACTTCCAGCGATTGCCCGGCTTGCCAGGCCTGTCGCACTGGCTCACACGCCACTAACTGAGCAAACTGGGCGATGACGTTGGCTTCGACTAAGCGGTTGAGCTTACTGCTCTCCTCTTCCTCAGCACTGGCGTGATGTTCCACCAATCCTTGCTGCAGACTACTGCGCAACGCGGCGATGCGTCTTGCCAGCGCCGAATCCTCTTTTGCCAGCGGGCTAGCGGGCAACCCCAGCGCAGCCTGCACGCCGCCGCAGCCGTAATGGCCGCACAGGACAATGCGCTCCACGCCGAGGTAGAAAATCGCGTATTGCAGCACGCTCATCAGGTTATCGTCATCGGGCGCCACCATATTGGCGATATTGCGATGCACAAACAGTTCGCCGGGATGCGAGCCAGTCAGCACTTCGGCAGGTACACGGCTATCGGAACAGCCGATCCACAGCGAATGCGGTTTTTGTTGATGCAGATATTGTTCGAAATAATCTGGATTACGCTCACGGCGCTGTAATGCCCAACTGCGATTTTTCGCTAATAAGGGTTTAAGTGTCGTCACAATTATCTTCTCTCTACGTGCAGAAATATCGTTTTCAGGCTAAGTCACAGGGTTTTAAACGCCGCTAAGACGATTGATGGGGGATGAAAGCCGAGCTTCCTCACATAAATTGTTTATAGCTGCTAATGCTTGTGGTTGCACAATCAATATTTCCGCACACGACAAAATCGTACTCCCTGTAAAATAAACGTCAGGAAGTGTCGATTAAAAGTAATTTAATGCAAGCCGAGAGAATTGATTAAAAAAAATATTTGTTATGTTAATCATGCATTTAATTTGATAATTAAATTATACATCTGGAATGAATCGACAAAAATATACACGCAGTCTTATCATGCCTTTGCACTAGTATGGTGAATTGAATGATTTGAGTTGAGAAAAATCTTAATTATAAAATTTATGATTGGAGTCATTCACTGGGTAAAAAGCAAAATGGCGATATTTTCCGCCAATCACTTACCTGTAATTAAGCAAGAGATCAGGAAAATAATAAGGAGAATAATAATGACGATGAAAAGTAAATATCACTGGCCCTGAATTAAAATCACCGCGCCTGCCGCAACAGGCGCTAATTCGCTTGACGAATTATTTACCGTTCCACACTTTCATACGCGCTTCACGTACCTGCAGCTGCTGTTCCGGCGTCAGTTTGTTGTAGTTCTCCGCCATGCCGCTTTCCCAATCGCCGTACAGCGGATTAGGCAGCACGATAAATTGCGTACCAAAGTGCTGATGATTGAGGTTAGCGAACTGCTGACGCTGTGCATTACCCTGATGCCAGGTCGCGCCGCCAAAGTCATTCAGGTTATCGCCGACGTACAGCACCACGTTGTAGCCCGCGTTTTTAATCGCATCGAAGCGCGCCTGTTTATTGGAGTTTCCGGTGCTGAGACGCACGGTTTTGTCACTCACGCCGCTGAAGCCCAGCTTGTTGAGGTTGTCCACCGTCGCGGCGTAATCCTTCTGGTCGCGGTTCGAGACGTAGAACAGGGTGCCGCCGTGGCTGTTGACGTAGTTCGCGAACTCCACCGCGCCCGGCACGGCGGTGGCCTGACGCGCCTGAGTCCAGGCTGACCAGGTTTTGCCAGAGAACGGCTGGCCGTTTTTCGCCTGCCATGCGCTATAGGCACTGTTATCGATCATGGTTTCATCGAGATCGACGATCACCGCTTTCGGCTTGCCCGCCAGCGATGGCGCAGCATCAAACGCCATACGCGCAGTGTTAAATGCCTGCCAGCTTAATGCCTGATACTCACCGGACTGCTGGAACCAGTTCACTGCCAATACCGATTGCTGGCCGAGCTGCTGCTGTGCCTGCTGTTTGGCCGGTTGCGCGCACCCGGTCAGCAGCAGCGCAAGAATGCCGGACGCTGCCAGCAAAGAGGTGTTTTTCATCAGATCATCCTTAAGTGATTATGGTCAGTTTGTGTAAAGCTTTAAAAATGTAGCAGTTAACGTAAGCTGTGGGCAGAAGAAAGCTGCCGCCCTGTCAAAGGAGACACTTATGTCACATGCCGGACCGCGTTCAACGCTGCTTGATGCCCTGCCGTGGCTCGACTATGCCTTTCAGCCTGCGGGCCAACCGGTGCCCACGGACGCCGCCTATGGCCAGCAGCGCCACAGCGCCCAGGTGGTGCTGGCAACCCAAAACCTGCCGCCGAAAAGCTGCGAGTCCGATGGCGTGATTGGGGAAAACCAGCTGCCGGTGGCGGTGTATACCGCTGACTGTTTGCCGGTACTGTTCGCTGATAGCGCGCAGCATCAGGTGGCGGCAGTGCACGCCGGATTAAAAGGCACGCTGAGTGGAGTGCTGAACAGTGCCATTGACGGCTTGCTTAATCTTGGCGCCCGCACTGAAACGCTGCATGTCGCCATCGGACCGGCGATTGGTCCGTGCTGTTATGAGCTGGGCAAAGATTTGGTGACGCAGATGCAGCAACGTGCAGATTTACCTGCGCTGCAGTGGGCAAGCGAGCAACCACGCAATAGCGCGGCGATCCGTCCGCAGGCGCGGGCGCATCATCAGGGCGTGTGGTTTGATTTGCCGCATCTGGCGCGAGGGTTGCTTTTACAGCGTGGCATTCCTGCCGAGCAGATCGAGGTGTTAAACGTCTGCACTTATTGCATGGCGGAGTCGGGATCGAGCTATCGCTACAACACCCATTTTGACAGCGGCTATCAATCGCGATTTTCGTGGATTCGTCGTCGCGACTGAGTGGCTGCACATCCTTGTGCAGCCCATTGCATCAGTGAATGATGGCGTTGAGTGCCAGCACACCGGCCAGGCCGAGGATCGAGATCAGCGTCTCCATCACCGTCCAGGTTTTCAGGGTCTCCACCACGCTCAGGTTGAAGTAGCCCTTAAACAGCCAGAAGCCCGGATCGTTGACGTGTGAGGCGATCACGCTGCCCGAACCTACCGCCAGCACCATCAATGCCGGATCGGCATGGGTCACCGCGATGATCGGCGTGACGATCCCAGCGGTGGTGATCGCCGCAACCGTGGCCGATCCCAGCGCGATACGCAGCATCGCTGCCACCGTCCAGCACATCAGCAACGGAGAGAGCGACGATCCTTTCATCATGTCCGCGATATAGTTGCCCACGCCGCTGTCCACCAGCACCTGCTTGAACGCACCACCACCGGCAATAATGAAGACGATCATGGCGATGGCGGCAATCGACTCACCGCACATATCCATCACTTCTTCCATCTTGCGACCGTTGCGCAGACCCAGCGTCAGCACCGCTATCACCACGGCAATAAACAGCGCCACGGCCGGGTTACCGATGAACTCGAAGAACTGACGCAGCGGGTTTTCTTTTGGCGTGGTCAGCTCAAATACCGCTGCAATCGCCATCAGCACCACCGGGATGATGGCGGCGAAGATACTGATACCGAAGCCCGGCATCTCTTCTTCGGTGAAGATTTTCGGGTTATACAAGCCTTCCGGCGGCGACTTCTCAAAGCTTTTAAGGAATTTCGAGAAGATCGGACCGGCCACAATCACCGTCGGGATGGTGATGATCATGCCGTACAGCAGCGTGGTACCGAGGTTAGCGCCAAAGATGGTGGCGATAGCGGTTGGGCCAGGATGCGGCGGCAGGAAGCAGTGCGTCACGGAGAGCGCAGCCACCATCGGCACGCCGACGTACAGCAGCGGCAAACCGGCAGCAGCCACGATGGTGAACACCAGCGGCAGCAGCAGCACGAAGCCCACTTCATAGAACATCGCCAGACCGACGATCAATCCGGTGACCACCAGCGCCCATTGCAGGCGTTCTTTACCAAAAGCGGCAATCAGCGTAGTAGCGACGCGTTGTGCCGCACCGGTGTCCGAGACTAATCGCCCGAGCATGGCACCGAAGCCGAGGATCATCGCTAATCCACCGAGCGTCGAACCGATACCTTTCTGGATCGAGGCCATCACGTTGAGCGGCGTCATCCCTTCGGCAATACCCACCACCGCCGAGACAAACACCAACGCAATAAAGCCGTTGACCTTAAATACAATCATCAATACCAGCAGCAGTATCACACCCAGCACAATAATGGTTATTGGCATTTTTTATTATCCTTAGGAATACAGAGGGGTGATTAAGGTTTAGGCGCGGCCCGGCGAAAATGCCAGCCGCGCCATGACATTACACGGCGACGCGCATACCGCCATCAACGAACAGCAAGTGACCATTGACGAAATCAGACGCGCCCGAGGCGAGGAACACCGCAGCACCGATCAGCTCTTCCGGTTTACCCCAGCGGGCGGCTGGCGTGCGTTTGGTGAGCCAACCGGTAAAGGCCGGATCGTCGGCCAGCGCCTGCGTCATCTCCGTGACGAAGTAGCCCGGTGCAATGGCGTTCACCTGGATGTTATGGCGCGCCAGCTCGACGCACATACCGCGCGTCAGCATGGTGACGGCACCTTTGGATGCCGCGTAAGGCGTGATGGTGTCGCGGCCCAGTTCGCTTTGCATCGAACCGATATTGATGATTTTACCGCGCTGGCGATCGACCATTTTTTTCGCCACGGATTGAGAGACCAGGAACACGGCGGTCTGGTTAACGGCAATCACGTCATTCCAGTCCTGCTCCGGGAATTCGAGGAACGGACGGCGGCGCTGGATCCCGGCGTTGTTCACCAGAATATCAATCGGTCCCCATTCGGCTTCAATCTCATCCACCGCCTGCTGCACCTGCGCAGACTGCGTCACATCAAAGGCTTTGGCATGGGCGCGCAGGCCCAGCTCGCGCAGTTTCGCCGCACCCTGCTCTGCCCCCTCTTTGGTGGTGGCGTTGACGATCACTTCCGCGCCGGCTTCACCCAGGCCCCGCGCCAGCAGAAAACCAATACCGCGCGCCGAACCGGTGAGTAATACACGCTTGCCTTCGAGGGAAAATAACTGACTCATCACTGCTCCTTAAAAGGTTAACTGGACTTTCGCCGCACGGGTTTTATCGCCGGCAAACTGCAAAGCCGCGTCGATGTCCTGCAAATCGTATTCACCGCTGAACAGCGGCAGCGGATTGACCACACCGTTCGCCAGCCACTCAACGGCGGTGTTGAATTCATGGATAAAGCGGAAAGAACCGACCAGCTGAATCTCTTTGGCAATCAGCGCCATGATCGGGAAGTTCGGGATAGTGCCACCCATGCCGACCTGCACCAGCGTACCTTTGGCGCACACCACATCGAGGCAGCGCTGTAACGAGGAAGGATGGCCAGAAGCCTCAAACGCCACATCGAAATAGCCTTTGTCGGCCAGATAAGGCGTGAAATCGCCCTCGGCGGCATGGATCACATCGGTCGCGCCCATCTGCTGCGCCATCTCCAGCGAACGCTCGCTAATGTCGCTGCACACCACAGAGGCGGCACCGCGCGCTTTCGCTGCCGCCGCAATTAAGCAGCCAATCGGACCGACGCCGGAAATGAACACGTGCTTGCCGGTAAGATCGCCCGCCTGATGCGTGGCGTGAATACACACCGCCAGCGGCTCGGCAAACACCATCACGGTTTCATCAGCATCCTGTGGGAAAGGCACGCACTGTTTGCTGTCCACCACTTTGTACTGGGTGAAACCGCCGTCGACATGCGGCACATACATCGCACTGCCGAAGAAGCGCATCGAGGTGCACTGGTTTTCCTGATCGCGCTGGCAGTATTTGCACTCGCCGCACGGTTTGGAGGGATTGACCGCCACTTTCTGATTCGGCTTCAGGTCCGGGTTGTCGCTTTCCACCACATGACCAATCACTTCATGACCGAGGATCATCGGCATTTTGACTTCGAAGCTGCCGACTTTGCCTTCCTGATAGTAATGCAGGTCAGATCCACAAATGCCGCCGCGCGTAATACGCACCAGCGTGCCTGTGCCGTCCCAATTCACCTGTTGCGGTGCGACGCTGACCTGTTTTTTCCCGGTAATCACGCAGGATTGCGTTTCGATATTCATGGTTTCCCCATTTGTTGCTGTTGCAATGGGGGCTATCAAAGCGGGATCAGAGGCTGAAAACTGTGAACCAGATCACTCTAAATCATGTTACGAAATAGCTGTTACCTGGAACGTGAACTGCTCGTACAGAAGATGGAAGCGGGATCACTTTTTGCTGGGGAAAACCAAGACTCGTCTTGGGGATTAACCACAGTGAGCTATGTCATTATCGCCGCACCCTCACCCGGGAAAGTCGTCTGGATTGAGTCTGACAGGAGTCATAACTATAGAGCTAAATCATTAGCCCTCATCTTCAAGCTGTTTCAGGGTGCACAGGTCTCTTCCCGTGCCGGGCGAAGGAGTCCGAACCTTTCGCCTGCGACCTGTCGCCCTGCTTTTTTTGAGGTTTCTCACAGCCTGAACACCGCGAATTTCCATCCCAATCAATTCCCGCTAAAGTTGACTCATCCGACCACTTTCCGAGACTGTGTTCATGACTGAGCATTACGCCCACCTGTTTGCCCCGCTGGATCTGGGATTTACCCAACTAAAGAATCGTTTTCTGATGGGCTCCATGCACACCGGGCTGGAAGAACACACTGATGGCGCCACACGATTAGCCGCGTTTTATGCGGAGCGCGCGCGGGGAGGCGTGGCACTGATTGTGACCGGCGGCATCGCACCCAACCCACAGGGCGTGGTGGCACACGGCGGCGCCATCCTCAATCAGGAGAGCCAGTGCGACTGGCATCGCACCCTCACCGATGCGGTGCATGCCGAGGGCGGCAAAATCGCGCTGCAAATTCTGCATGCCGGGCGTTACAGCTATCAACGCGATTTGGTTGCGCCTTCAGCGTTGCAGGCACCGATTAACCCTTTCACGCCGCGCGAACTGAGCGATGGCGAGATTCGTCAGACCATTGCGGACTTTGCCCGGTGCGCCAGGTTGGCCCAGCAGGCCGGTTATGACGGCGTCGAGATCATGGGCTCCGAAGGTTATCTGATTAATCAGTTCCTGGTGGCGCACACCAACCATCGTGACGATGAGTGGGGCGGCGATGTGCAGCGCCGTCGGCGCTTTGCACTGGAGGTTACGCAGGCGGTGCGCGAGGCGGTCGGCCCGGCGTTTATCATCATCTTCCGCCTGTCGATGCTCGATCTGGTAAATAACGGCAGTTCGCTGGAAGAGACGCTGACGCTGGCAAAGGCGCTGGAGCAGCGCGGTGTAACGCTGTTTAACAGCGGTATTGGCTGGCACGAAGCGCGCATCCCGACCATCGCCACCTGCGTACCGCGTGCCGGCTTTGCGTGGGTGACGCAGCATCTGCGTGAAGCGGTATCCGTCCCCGTTATTGCCACTAACCGTATCAACCATCCGCAGGTGGCGGAATCGCTGCTGCGCGATGGCATTGCCGATATGGTGTCGATGGCACGTCCGTTTCTTGCCGATGCGGCCTTTGTGCGCAAAGCACAGGCCGGGCAGCCAGATGCCATCAACACCTGCATCGCCTGCAATCAGGCCTGTCTCGATCAAATCTTTGTCGGCAAGGTCACTTCCTGTCTGGTCAATCCCCGCGCCTGCCATGAAACCCTGATGCCGGTGATCCCTGCTGAACAGCCTAAACAGATTGCGGTGGTCGGTGCCGGCCCGGCGGGTATGGCGTTCGCGCTACAGGCAGCCGAGCGCGGCCATCAGGTCACGCTGTATGAAGCCGATGCGCAGATTGGCGGCCAGTTTAATATCGCCCGCCAAATCCCCGGTAAAGAGGAGTTTAGCGAGACACTGCGCTACTTCCGCCATCAGCTGGAGACACAGGGCGTGGCGATTCGCACCGAGCATCGCGTGAGCGCTGATGAGCTGGAAAGTGTGGATGAAGTGGTGATCGCCACCGGTATTGCGCCGCGTCAGTTGTCGATTCCCGGCATCGACCATGCCAGCGTACTCAGCTACCTCGATGTGATTCGCGATAAAAAGCCGGTCGGCCAGCGCGTCGCCATTATTGGTGCGGGCGGTATTGGCTTTGATACCGCCGAGTTTTTGCTGCATCAAAACGCGCACGAAGATTTCTATCAGAGCTGGGGCATCGATCACAGCTTACAGGCGCGCGGCGGGTTAGCCCGTCCGCAGCCGCTGGCAGCGGATCGGCAAATCTGGCTGTTACAGCGTAAATCCGGCAAGCCCGGCGCCGGGCTGGCGAAAACCACCGGTTGGATCCATCGCGCCAGTTTGCAGGCGCACGGCGTGCAGATGTGGGGCGACGTGGAGTATCTGAAGATTGATGATGCCGGATTGCACTTGCGCCATCAGGGCGAGCCGATCACGCTGGCGGTGGATAACGTGGTGATTTGTGCCGGGCAGGAACCGTTGCGTCAGCTGGCGGATGAGCTGGCCGCACGCGGTAAAGCGTTAAAGCTGATTGGTGGAGCCGATGTGGCGCAGGAGCTGGATGCTCGCCGCGCCATCGCACAGGCCACTGAGCTGGCGCTCAGCGTGTGATTAACGCAGTTTGACCGAACGCAGCACCACGAACTTGGCGTTAGACGCCACCAGCTCACAGTTGCCAAACAGCTTTTTCATTTTGACGTGATAACCGAGGTGGCGGTTGCCGACAATACGCAACTCGCCGCCGTACTGCAGGCAACGTTTGGCATCACGCAGCATTTGCCAGGCCAGATGATCGGTCACCGCGTGCTGCTGATGGAACGGCGGGTTGCACAGTACCGCGTGCAGACGATCCGACGGGAAGCCACTCAGCACGTTGTTGACGCGGAACTGACAGCGCGCCAGATCCTGCGGGCGGTTCACTTCCACGTTGAGCTTACTGGACGCCACGGCCATGTAAGATTCGTCATAGAACAGCACGTCCGCCTGCGGGTTCTGCTCCAGCGCCAATAAACCAATCACGCCGTTGCCGCAGCCAAGATCGAGGATTTCCCCTTCAATATCTGACGGCAGATGCTGCATAAAGAAACGCGCACCCACGTCCAGCGATCCGCGAGAGAACACGTTAGCGTGGTTGTGAATCTGGTAAGAGGAATCGTCCAGCGGCCACACCGTGGTCTCTGACACCTCCGGCAGCTGAGGTGCACTGTATGTGCAGTAGATCAGACGAGATTTTTTCCACGCCAGCGAAGTTTTGCTCTCACCGAGAATGCGATCGAACAGCTGCTGCGTGGAGTTGTGGATGTCTTTGGCTTTGGCCGCGCCAAGGATCAGCGTGTCTGGCGTCACCACTTTACGCAGCGCGCGCAGTTGGTGCTCCAGCAGAGCCAGCGCTTTCGGGATTTTAATCAGTACGACAGCAGGCGCAGCTGGTAGCGGCGCCAGGCTATCGATAAAGTGCACCTGATCTTCGTCCATCTCATTAAGACGCAGGTTCTGTTTCGCCGCCTGCTCGCTCAGCAGCGAGTCGCTGACGTGCCACACTTCACGGCCGTTCAGTCCGCAGGTCAGCGCACCAAAGCTGTCGTTGAACACCAGCACCGGTCCTTCTGGCAGTTCTTGCTGCAACAGATATTCATCGGCGGAATCCCACGCCTGTAACGGGCTTTCTTCACGCATCGGCGGGAAGCGCTGCAAGGTCAGCGTGCGATTGGTCAGTTCAAGTTGGCTCATGGAATCTCCGGCGTGGTACACTTTGCGCGATTTTCGCCCTAAAAAGGGGGCGCAGTATACTGTCTTTCGTCGGGAATCCCAATGTCATTAATCTATCTGCAGGGTTATCCTGAAAACATCCTCGAACAGGTGCAGTTGCTGATTGATAATCAGCGATTGGGCAGCTTTTTGCAGGAACGCTATCCTGACACGCACAATATTGTCAGTGACCGTGCGCTGTATGATTACACCCAGGCAATGAAAAATCGTTATATGCGCAGCGCGCCGCCAGTGAGCAAAGTGATCTGGGATAACAAAATCAAGGTGATGAAACATGCGCTTGGCCTGCACACCGCCATCTCGCGTGTGCAGGGCGGCAACCTGAAAGCCAAAGCCGAGATTCGTATCTCCACCTTCTTCCGTCTGGCACCGGAACCGTTCCTGCGCATGATCGTGGTGCACGAACTGGCGCACCTGAAAGAGAAGGATCACGACAAAGCGTTCTACCAACTCTGCTGCCATATGGAACCGGATTACCACCAGCTGGAGTTCGATGCGCGCCTGTGGATGACGGATCAGGCGATGCGCGGTAACGCGGCTTAAAGAAACTCCTGCGCCTTCTGAATCAAACTGGTTTTGGTCAAGGCACCCATAAAGCGGCGCTCTTGTGGATTGTTGAGCACCGGTAAACGCTCCAGCGTCACGCGAGCAAAGGCCTCCCAGCCTTCACGCATACTCTGGTTCTGATAAATGCACGGGAAGTTATCGTCCATCACGCTGCTGACCGGTGAATCGAGGGTGATCTCCTGTGACAGCACCTTGCGCGAGATATCATGGATTGATACTACCCCCAGGAATTGCCCCGCACTGTTGATCACATACACATAGCGTTCGCGCTTCAGCGAACTGACTGCCAGCGCCTGCCCCACAGACTCTTCCGGCTGGAGCGCCGCACCAGGAATGATCAGCTGATCTACGCGCATATTATCGAAATCGAATTTGGCTTCTGAGCGGCTAAAGTGGTTGCTCACCACCGGGTAGGTGATGGCCGATTGCAGCCGATACACCACCATGGAAGAGAGCACCGAGGCGATCATGATCGGGAATAACAGGCTGCTGTTGAGCGTCATCTCCAGCACCATCAGCATCGCCATTAACGGCGCCTGACTCACGGCCGCTAATACCGCCGCCATACCAATCGCCGCGTAAAGCAGGCTATCGCCAACCGGCAGATGAAGTGCCACGCCCATCTGCGCCAGCGCCACGCCGAGCAGCGCACCAATCAGTAGCGAAGGGGTAAACAGACCGCCCACCGCGTTCGATCCCACCGACAGCGTGGTGGCCAGGGTTTTGAGCACCAGCAGGCCAATCAATCCAGCCAGCACATAGTGACCATCGATAATCTTCACGATCACTTCGTAGCCGTTGCCCAGAATATCGGTGGATATAAGCGCCAGAAAGCCCACCGCTAAGCCACCAAGCCCCAGACGTGCTGGCAATGATTTAATACGACCAAATAGCGTTTTGCTGCGGGCAATCAACTTTATCAGCAACCAACCGGCAAAACCGGCCACCACGCCAATCAGAATGGTCATCAACAAACTGCTGATATCCATCTGGAACAAGGCTTCGGAGAGCGGATAGAGCGCACTGCGAAAGCCAAGTGACCACATGGTCATCACCGCCACCGCCGAGGCGACAATCAGCGGGATCAGCCGCTGCAGCGCCGAGATACCAAAGGCAATTTCAGCGACAAATATCGCTGAGGCCAGCGGCGCGTGGTACACCGAAGAGAGCCCTGCCGCTGCCGCCATCGCCACAATATCGCTGTTACGCATCTGCGGGAACCAGCGGCCCATCAGGCTGCCACTCAGCGCGGAGAGCTGCACCATCGGCCCCTCTTTACCAATCGAAGCACCGCTGCCGATACTGGCAATCGAGGAGAGTGCACGAAACAGCGAGGTTTTGGTCGGCACCGCATCCAGGCGCGCGTTGATCACTTCGAGATAGTCGGTTTTAACCGTTTCCTGTTTCTCAATCGCCACCGCATAGCGCAGGAAGAACCCCGCCAGCACACCGCCCGCGCCCACCAGCAGCGGCCAGAAGATCCATGGCCAGACATGCATCGCCACGGTGATTTCGCTATCGCTGTTAAACAGCAGGCGGTTAATCAAATCAATGACGCCGCGAAATGCTAAGGTCACCAGCGACGCGACGAATCCCACGGGGATAGCAATCAGCAGTGTGGTCCAGTTCAATGCATGTTTACTTCCACTCACCCGCGCGTCCCCGCTAGCTGGTTAAAAAAATGTGCCGCATCATCATATTGGAATGCGGATCGCATGATCAAATTTCGTCTGACGAACGATCCGCTGAACATGCTACTCTGCCGCTTTACTGTTGCAGGAGTACAAAGCCGTGATTCGTTTTGCCATTGTGGGAACCAACTGGATAACCCGCCAGTTTATCGACGCCGCGCATGAGACCGGCAAAATGAAGTTAAGCGGTGTCTATTCGCGCCAGCAGTCACAGGCGGATGCCTTTATCGCTGACTATCCCTGCAAACTTACCTTCACTTCCCTCGAAGATTTGGCGGCCAGCCCGGAAATCGATGCGGTATATATCGCCAGCCCGAATGCGTTACACGCTGAGCAAGCGATGTTGTTTATGTCGCACGGCAAACATGTGATTTGCGAAAAGCCGATGGCATCGAATCTGCGTGAGGCCGAGGCGATGATCGCCTGCGCGCGCCAGCATCAGGTAGTGCTGTTTGAAGCATTTAAAACCGCCAGCCTGCCGACCTTCCTGCAACTGCAGAACACCCTGCCGCAACTTGGCAAGCTGCGTAAAGCGTTGATTAACTACTGCCAGTACTCCTCACGCTATCAGCGTTATATCGACGGCGAAAATCCCAATACTTTTAATCCGCGCTGGTCGAACGGTTCGATTATGGACATTGGCTTTTACTGCCTGGCCGCTGCCGTCACATTGTGGGGCGAACCGCAGCAGGTGAAAGCGCAGGCTTCGCTGTTGGAGAGTGGCGTCGATGCGCACGGTGCAGTGGTGCTGAGCTACGGCGATTTTGATGTCACGCTGCTGCACTCCAAGGTGAGCGATTCACTGATCCCGAGCGAAATTCAGGGCGAAGCCGGCTCACTGGTGATTGAGAAAATCTCGGAATGCCAGCAGTTGCGCTTTATCCCACGCGGTGGCGAGAGCCAGAATCTGACGCAACCGCAGCATATCAACACCATGCTGTATGAAGCCGAGGCCTTTGCCCAACGGGTTGAGCAGCGCCAGGTCGAGCATCCGGCACTGGAAGCCTCGCGCATCACAGCAAAACTGCTGACGGAAATCCGCCGCCAGACTGGCGTGGTGTTCCCGGCAGACCAGGCTCAAGTGTAAATATTGCAGAATATTTCAAACTCCCCATTGAATCCTTGCGCGGTTGGACGTATCTTGACCGCTGCAAAGGGGAGTAACTTGTAAGCTGATTGATCGTCATTACGATGCTAAACGCATCCGGTCGTCAGGCAACCCGGAATCTATTCTGAGTTGTAAGTGAGACCTTGCCGGAAGGCGAGGTTTGCTTGCAGCTTGATCAAAGCGGCTAACGTCTTCTGACTTAGCCGCTTTTTTATTTTCCGGACAGGAATACAACTATGCACACTGTAGGCACACCGTTACTCTGGGGCAGCTTCGCTGTTGTTGTGCTCATCATGCTGGCGATCGATCTCTTCTTACAGGGACGTCGCGGCGCACAAACCATGTCATTCAAGCAGGCCGCCGTTTGGTCGCTGGTATGGATCTCCGTTTCTCTGCTGTTCAGCGCTGCGTTCTGGTGGTACCTCGAAGGCACCGCCGGCCGTGAAGTGGCGACCGCACAAACCCTTGCCTTCCTTACCGGCTACGTGCTGGAAAAAGCACTGGCGGTGGATAACGTCTTCGTCTGGCTGATGCTGTTCAGCTACTTCGCTATTCCGGCAAACCTGCAACGCCGCGTGCTGGTGTATGGCGTGCTGGGCGCGATCGTATTGCGTACCATCATGATCTTCGCCGGCAGCTATCTGGTGACGCAGTTCAGCTGGATCCTCTACGTGTTCGGCGCTTTCCTGCTGTTCACCGGCCTGAAAATGGCGTTTGCCAAAGAAGGCGATGACGCGGCAGTGGGCGACAAACCGGTGGTGCGCTGGCTGCGTAAACATCTGCGCATGACGGATAATCTCGAAGGCGAGAAGTTCTTCACCCGCAAAAATGGCGTGCTGTTTGCCACCCCGCTACTGCTGGTGCTGATCATGGTGGAGCTAAGCGATGTGATTTTCGCGGTTGATAGTATTCCGGCGATCTTCGCAGTGACGACCGATCCCTTTATCGTCCTGACCTCGAACCTGTTCGCGATTCTCGGTCTGCGCGCCATGTACTTCCTGCTGGCGAACGTGGCTGAGCGCTTCTCGATGCTGAAATATGGCCTGGCGATTGTGCTGGTGTTTATCGGTATCAAGATGCTGATCGTCGAGTTCTACCATATCCCGGTGGGCATCTCACTATCGGTTGTGGGCGTGATTTTGGGCGGTACTCTGCTGATTAACGCCTGGGTTAACCACAGAAACGACCAGAAACGCATCTCATCATAATCTTCTGCAGGGGCGGTAATCGCCCCTGCTTTGTTTCGCCAGCTGCAAATTTCACCTTTCATAGCTCTGTCACATTTCACATCGTCAGCAGATCAAAAAACCGATCTGCGCCGCACGTCCAGAATTATCTCTTCCCTCACCAGGACTTTTCCTTATACTCCGCCGGGCAAACCGTTTGGCGCGGAGCAACCGCGCACAACACTCATACCGCTATAAAAAGACCGAACTATGCTAAATAACTTTATTGGACGTCTGGGCGCGCTGTTCGCAGGAAGCCTGGTAAAACAAATCATGATTGGCCTGATTGCCGGCGTAGCGCTGGCGTGGTTCTCACGTGATGCCGCTCTGGCCGTAGGTCTGCTGGGTGAACTGTTCGTTCGCGCCCTGAAGGCGGTGGCCCCGCTGCTGGTGTTGGTTTTGGTGATTTCTTCGATTGCTAATCATCAACAAGGGCAGAAAACCAACATCCGTCCCATCATCATGCTCTATCTGTTGAGCACCTTCTTTGCCGCTGTGGTCGCAGTCACCTTGAGCCATCTGTTCCCGCAAACTCTGTCAATGAACGTGGGCGCAACCGAAATTTCACCGCCGTCTGGCATTACCGAAGTGCTGCACGGTCTGTTGATGAGCATGGTGGCTAACCCGATTGACGCGTTACTCAACGCCAATTACATCGGCATTCTGGTGTGGGCCATCGGCCTCGGTCTGGCCTTCCGCCATGCCAGCCCAAGCAGCAAGGCGTTTCTTACCGATGCTTCGCATGCGGCGACGTGGGTGGTGCGTTGCGTGATTCGCTGTGCGCCGCTGGGGATTTTTGGTCTGGTGGCCTCGATTCTGGCCTCAACCGGCTTTGGTGCACTTGAGGAGTACGCAACGCTGCTGGCGCTGCTGCTGGGATGCATGGCCATCATGGCATTGGTGGTGAATCCGATTCTGGTGTTCCAAAAGATTCGTCGTAACCCTTATCCGCTGGTGTTTACCTGCATCCGTGAAAGTGGCGTGACCGCCTTCTTTACCCGCAGCTCTGCCGCAAATATTCCAGTAAATATGGCGATCGCCAAACGCCTGAATCTTGATGAAGATACTTATTCTGTGTCTATTCCGCTTGGCGCGACGATCAGTATGGCGGGCGCGTCGACCACCATCACGGTGCTGACACTGGCGGCGGTACACACGCTGGGCATTTCCGTGGATGTTCCGACGGCCATTCTGCTGAGTTTTGTGGCCTCGATTTGTGCCTGTGGCGCCTCGGGTGTGGCCGGCGGTTCGCTGCTGTTGATTCCGGTCGCCTGTAACATGTTCGGGATTCCGAATGACCTGGCGATGCAGGTAGTGGCCATCGGCTTTATCATCAGCGTATTGCAGGATTCCGCCGAGACGGCGCTGAACTCTTCAACCGACATTCTGTTTACGGCAGCGGTGTGCCAGGCGGAAGCCGAGCGCGAACCGCGCACGGTGTCTGAAGCAGAATAAATTGGCATTGCACAGGGCGGCATTCATGCCGCCCTTAAGATAAGCAGGTGTGATTGTTGTCAGATGCACATCGATCGCACCTGATTTTTACAGCGTGACACCACTCTTAAATATCGCTAACTCGCGGAAATCATTGGCTTCGTTACGCGCCGGTTGACCGTTAGCAATCGCCACAATCATATCGACGAAATCGGCCAGCATCTCCGGCATACTCATGCCCTCAATCAAACGCCCGGCATTAAAATCAATCCAGTGCGGTTTCTTCTCTGCCAGCTGCGAGTTGGTGGCAATCTTCACGGTAGGCACGAATCCGCCATAGGGCGTGCCGCGTCCAGTGGTGAACAACACCATATGACAACCTGCGCCCACCAGCGCGCTGGTGGCCACCGCATCGTTTCCTGGCGCGCTCAGCAGATTGAGGCCAGGCGTGACCAGACGCTCGCCATATTTCAGTACATCCACCACCTGGCTCTGCCCGGCTTTCTGCGTGCAGCCAAGGGATTTCTCCTCCAGCGTGGTGATACCGCCCGCCTTGTTACCCGGCGATGGGTTCTCATAGATCGGCTGCTGATGGTCGATAAAGTAACGCTTGAAGTCGTTGATCATCGCCACGGTTTTATCGAAGGTAGCTTCGTCACGGCAGCGGCTCATCAAAATGCGCTCTGCACCAAACATTTCCGGCACTTCGGTCAGCACTGTAGTGCCGCCGTTAGCGATCATTTGATCGGAGAAGCAGCCCAGCATCGGGTTGGCGGTGATGCCAGAGAAACCGTCAGAACCGCCGCACTCCAGTCCGAACTTCAGTTCGCTGAGCTTACCCGGCTGGCGCTGATCGCCACGCATCACATTGTACAGCGCATGTAGCTGCTCCAACCCCGCTTCGACTTCGTCGTCCTGCTTCTGACACTCCATAAAGTGCACGCGGTCACTGTCGAAGCCGCCCAGCGTTTCGCGGAACACATCCACCTGATTGTTCTCACAGCCCAGACCAATCACCAGCACCGCACCAGCATTGGGATGGCGTACCATGTTTTGCAGCATGGTGCGGGTGTTTTCATGATCCTGACCGAGCTGAGAACAGCCAAACGGGTGGCTGAACAGGTGCACCCCATCGATCCCTTCTGCCTCGTTGGTCTCCTTGAGGAAGCGCGACAGAATCTGCCGGGCGATGCCGTTCACACAGCCCACCGTTGGCAGAATCCACAGCTCATTACGAATACCGACTTCACCACTGGCGCGGCGGTAAATCTGCACCTCGCGATCGCCGGCCTGAGCGGGGATATCGAGAAACTCCGGCTGGTAGTCGTACTCATCCACATCGCTCAGATTGGTGCGGGCGTTGCTGGAGTGAATGATTTCGCCAATGGCGATCGGGCGCGTGGCATGGGCAATCGGCAAGCCGTATTTGATCACCAGCGCATCCGTTGCCAGCGGCGTCAGCGCGAATTTGTGACCGCGCCCAACCTCTTGCTGCAAGGTAATGAACTGGCGATCAATCTCGACTTTGGTATCGGCAGGTAAATCGCGCAGCGCTACCGCCACGTTGTCGCGCGAATGGATTCTTATCGCATCTTGCATAGCGTTATCTCAGTTGTACCAGCGCCGTCCGCATCCCGTGGACAACGATGTTTTGCAGGTGTTGGCTGACTGCGGCCACTAATCCGGGCCGCTGAGTGAGATCTTCGCCCCAGTGTGAGCGGTTGCTGAGTACCGCCTGCACCAGCTGTTCCGGGGTCAATGTGTCCTGGTTTACCGCTGGCCACAGCTCCGCGAACTGCTGCAACCAGTGGTCGTCGTCTTGTAAAGTCCACTGCTGGTCGCCCTGCTTGCCGCGATAAAACGCCAGTAGCGCGGCAAAGGCGAAGGTCAGGCGCGGTGGCCATTGGCCGGTTTGCTGCTGAGACAACAACAGCTGTGGCAGCAAACGGGTACGGAATTTGGTCATGCCGTTGAGTGCAATCGAAAGCAGCGCATGGCGGATAAACGGATTGCGGAAGCGACGCTGTACTGCATCGGCAAAGGCGTGCAGTTCATCGCACGGCAGATCCAGCGTCGGAATCACTTCCTCACGCAGCAGCGCATTAACATAGTTCGCAATGGCGGCGTCATCCATCGCCTCGCCGACGCTCTCCAGTCCGGCCTGAAACGCCACCGGCACCATCGC